>JAMDDE010000069.1 GCA_023489235.1 Actinomycetota bacterium
ATCACAAGAACGGTATGTATGCACGTGCTCCCTGGCGTAAGAAGAACTATCGTCCACTATCCTTCTCGAAAGGATACGGTTGGAGAGTTAGAAACGACAGACTCAATCTTTCTCTAGGTCGGGGACGTCCCGGTCTTTCCCTCCCACTTCCTGTGGTTATCGACTCTGCAACTGCTACAGAGCTAGAACCTACAATATGGGACGAGATCCAGCTCTGCTGGGATGTCGACAAGAGGAAATGGTCATTACACGTCCCTTATACCACCAAGCGCCAGCAATCATCTGGTGAGAGTGTGACCGCTGTTGACGAGGGAATCATCAACCCGATGGCACTTGCCACCTGGGTAGATGAGCACAATATCGATGTGACGATCATTAACGGTAGAGAAGGAAGGGCCATTAAGCGTCTGCGAAACAAGTCAGTCGCATCTATCCAACAAAAGCTCTCTAGGGTAAAGAACGGTTCCCGGCATCATCGCAAGTTGGTGGCTTAAAAGAAGAAGATCCAAGCCAAGACCGACCGCAGACTCAAAGACTTCGACCATCAAGTTGCACATAAGGCAACCAACCATGTCATTGCCCACAACAGTGGTCGTCTTGTCTATGGAGACGTACGGGGGATCGAGCAAAGAACCAAACAACGCCGTTCAGCCAATCGTCATCTACGCCAGAACCTCTCACAGTGGTCAAGAGGTCGTCAGGAACAGTACGTAGACGAGAAAACAGGAATAGAAGGAGAACACCTAGACGAATCTGGCTCGACAAAGACCTGTCCAGCGTGTGGAGCACGCAACCGACCAACTGGTCGGTACTACCGATGCACAAACCAAGATTGTGGCTTTGTTTGTCATCGAGATGCCGTAGGAGCCATCAACACTCTCCAGAAGGCAATACATGGGAGTTATGTCCCAATAGGACCGGATGTCAAAATCCGTGTCACGTATCTCCGGGCTGTCAAACGTTGGTCAAAAGACCAGCGGGAGACACATCGCAAGGTGCAGTGCCGAAAGGCCAGAGCCCTGAGTAGTGCCCAGAACCGGGCCTTGGTGGGAGAAATCTCATCAAGCAAGCAAAAACAAGCCCAATCATCCACCAGTTCCCCAGAACTAGACCAGTTGGTCACGGTGGCGTGAGGACGGCGATGCCAAGTAACTACCAACCGAGCGGATGGGTAGAAGCCCCGTCCGTAAGGGCGGGGAGGTTCACTCGAAATCCTTCATGAGAGGCAAGGGCACAGTTTTTTCTGGTTGATCTGTGGCTAGTGTAGTTTGCGTCGATGAATGGATGCAGTGTGCTAGAGTAAGTCAAGTAAGTAGTCATGTCGTAGACATCTGGTGCGATGCATTCCTCATACCCGAGAAGGCAGGGAGGAGCAACGCTTAAGGAACGCGTAGGTTGTTCGCCAGACGAGACATAGAGTGAGCATTTCTGTATGCCGTGTCCGTCTGGGTGAATAGGATATTTAGTCGATTGAACTGGGATGGTTGACCGTTCATAGTTCGGTTCACCTGATGGGAGATGTTATCATGCACGCTCGAAGAGCTGAGAAGGTTGCTGTAGTCGAGGAGGTACGTAATCGACTTACCAGCACGACCGGGGTGATTGTAACTGAGTATCGTGGTCTTGCTGTGTCGGATCTGGCAGAGCTACGTGCTCAGCTGAGGTCTGCTGGGTGCAGTTACAAGGTTTACAAGAATACTTTGGTCAAGAGAGCCTGCAGAGAAGTTGGCATGGAGGGGCTGGAGCCACTCTTGGTAGGTCCTACTGCGTTAGCCTTTGTAGACGGAGAACCCAGCATTGCCGCTAAAGCTTTACGAGATTTCTCACGTGCCAACCCTGCCTTAGTGGTCAAAGGAGGTATACTTCAAAATAAGTACCTCTCCGATGCCGACACTGCTATGTTGGCCTCCTTGCCTTCACGAGATGTTCTCCTAGCCCGGGTGGGCGGTGCTCTTGTTGGTTCGTTGCAGAGGTTCGCTTGGTCACTGAAAGCCCTCCCTCAGTCACTCGCCTACGCCTTGGCTGAGCTTGCATCGAAACAAGGCAGTAGAGAATCGGATGTTACAGAAGTCAGAGTGGAGATTGGCAGCGAAACAGGAGAGGCTCAGCATGCACCTCTCGAGGATCGTACCGAGATGATGCCCGAGCCCACAAATGGACTACCTGAGGAGGATACCTCTGATGATAGAACAGAGGCTTGATTGGGCAGAGAGGTATTTCCCAGCAGTCCTTGCTGGGGATCGTGCTGTTTAAAAGTAAGTCACGGATCACTCGCTTAGGAGAAAGTAGGTTGCATAGAGGGATGTTTCTCGGATTGAACAGTTGAGCCCAACAAAGAGTGTGGAGCAAGTACATGTCGACAGCTAGCTGCAAAGGTTGGCTTGTCCGACGTCGTGATCCTGGAAAGTTCTCTGGAGTCACAGGGTGGAAGTTGCAAAGTTCAAGGTAACCAAGGAGGAAAAGTAGATGGCTACTGATACAAAGCTGACGGTAGAGGAGATACTCGACGGAGTGGCCAATATGACGGTCATGGAGCTAGCCGATCTTGTCAAGGCGTTTGAGGATCGTTTTGGGGTGAGTGCTGCTGCTCCGGCGGCAGTAATGCCTCAGATGGCCGCAGGCGGCTCAGGTGCTGGCGAAGAAGCAGCCGAGGTGGAGGAAAAGGATGAATTCGATGTCATTCTAGCTTCTGCAGGCGACAAGAAGATTCAAGTTATAAAGGAGGTAAGGGCTCTTACCAGTCTTGGACTCAAGGAAGCAAAGGATTTGGTTGATGCTGCCCCCAAGCCGGTCTTGGAGAAGGTGTCCAAGGCAGATGCTGAAAAGGCAAAGGAGCAGCTCGAAGCTGCAGGAGCTACAGTAGAGGTCAAGTAACTCTCATCTAAGAGACGTTTCTGGTCATTTGGCAGCAGAACAAAGCGAAAGAAGGTTGTATGCACATATGTATGACCATGTGTGCATACCTTGTAGAGTCTGCTTTACGGGAACAAGGAGTTGTGATAGATGAGGTTTGCTTTTTCAGTGTTTTCAATAGTCGGTTGTGAAATCTCCTCACCACCCAATAGGGATGGGCGGGTACTTAGCTGCCCAATCTCGTTGTCAACTTTTTTACTGCAATGACTTGTGTCGGCAGCGTTATAGGGTTAAAATAATAAGTTGCCGTGCGTCTCATCCTTATTAGTGATATTTTGTGCCGTTGACGAGCACGATTGTCAGTATGCACATTAGTCGACTGCTATATGTTGGTCGACAGGCTGAATTGAACCAGTCCCCGCTTCAACGCGCTCAGCGTCGAAGCTCTAGTTACAAGGAGCAAGTCCTTGCCTGCACGTTTCAGGAGTCCTGAACGCTTCTCGTTTGCCAATTTGGACGAGGTGTTGCCATTGCCGGATCTACTGGCAGTACCTCGTGATTCTTTCAAGTGGTTCTTGGAGAAAGGCTTGGCTGAAGCCTTCAATGATGTAAGTCCCATAGAGGACTTCACTGGTCAGCTTCGCCTAGAGCTCGAGTTCGATCCAAACGACCCTGACCTGAGGCCTCCTCCCAAGTTCTCCGTGGAGGAGTGCCGAGAGAAGGACATGACCTACTCTGCCCCTATTTTCGTACGAGCGCGTTTCATGAACGCTGGTACCGGTGAGATCAAGGAGCAGACGGTATTCATGGGTGATTTCCCCATGATGACCGAGAAAGGCACCTTCATAATCAATGGTACCGAGCGAGTGGTGGTGAGCCAGTTGGTGCGATCTCCGGGGGTGATATTCCAGCCCGGTCGAGATGCCAAGACCTTGGTAACCGCGACCATTCATCCGTACAGAGGTGAGTGGATCGAGCTGGACATCGAGACGAGGCCGTCAAGGGAGATAAGCGTGGGAGCGCGGGTTGCACGTAAGCGCCGAGTGTCATTGTTCAGTCTGCTCCGAGCCCTTGGGTACGAGGACGACCAGGTGCTCGAGCCGTTGGTTCGTCGTTTTGACTTCTTAGAGGATCAGTGGAGTCGTGAACGTGCCACTATTGCATCGCGAGATGAGGCACTACTGGAGATATATAAGCGTGTACGCCCCGGGGAGCCCTTATCCGTGGAGGCTGCCCGTATCTACCTCGAGAATGCATTCTTCAACTCCAAGCGGTATGACCTGACTAAAGTAGGTCGTTATCGTCTGAACAGAAAACTCGGTCCTGAAATCAGGAAGATATCCGAGTTGTTTGGATTGGAGTTGGAGCTCCCGGATCCTACTCAGAGTGTGTTGAGTCCCAGCGAGATTCTCGCCTGTGCCACTTATATGTTGCACTTAGCCAGCGGAGAACCGGGATACCGCTTGGATGACCAGGATCATTTCGCTAACCGTCGAGTGAGGTCCATAGGTGAGCTGATCCAGAATCAGGTGAGAGTTGGCTTGTCCAGAATGGAGAGGGTGGTCAGGGAACGAATGACCACTCAAGATGTAGAGGCAATCACCCCTCAGACCTTGATCAACATCAGACCCGTTGTAGCGGCGATCAAGGAATTCTTTGGCACCAGCCAGCTCAGTCAATTCATGGATCAACACAATCCACTATCTGGATTGGCTCATAAGCGGCGTCTATCTGCCCTAGGACCAGGAGGGCTATCTAGAGAGCGTGCTGGCTTCGAAGTTCGTGATGTGCACACATCGCACTATGGTCGCATGTGTCCAATCGAGACACCCGAAGGGCCCAACATCGGCCTGATCGGAGCATTAGCGACCTATGCTCGCGTCAACGAGTACGGTTTCATCGAAACCCCCTACCGTAAGGTTGTGAACGGGGCTGTTACCGATGAGATCGTCTATCTGGCCGCTGACGAAGAAGAGGAGCATATCATTGCTCAAGCAAATGCTGCCTTGGACGAAGAGGGTCGTTTCACGGACGAGAAGGTCTTGGTTCGTAGAGGACCGGTAGGCTCAGGTATCCATGTAGGTGCTCCCCATACCTCTTATGCCACAATGGCGGAGATAGACTATGTATCTCCGAGCGAGGTGGACCTCATGGATGTCTCGCCTAAGCAAATTCTTTCGGTGTCCACCTCTCTCATCCCATTCGTAGAGCACGACGATGCTAATCGGGCCTTGATGGGAGCGAATATGCAAAAGCAAGCGGTTCCCCTGATGGCTCCGGAAGCTCCCTACATAGGTACGGGCGTGGAAGCTCGAGTTGGTAGAGACGGCGGGGATGTACTGGTGGCTGAGGGTGCGGGAGTTGTGACAGAGGTCTCCGGTGACGAAATCGTAGTCGACTACGACCCTGGACAACTGGATAGAGAAGGTAGAGTTCTAGGACGTCGCGTATATAGACTAGCTAAATTCCGGCGTTCGAATCAGAACACCTGTATCAATCAAAAGGCAGTAGTCGATGCCGATCAGCGCGTGGAGAAGGGAGACGTGCTCGCTGATGGCCCTTCGACCTATTCAGGCGAGCTAGGTTTAGGTAAGAATCTTCTCGTGGCTTTCATGCCCTGGGAGGGGTACAACTTCGAGGATGCCATCATACTATCCGAACGTCTGGTCCGAGATGACGTACTTACCTCTATTCACATAGAAGAGTATGAAGTGGATGCTCGGGATACGAAGCTTGGAGCAGAGGAGATAACTCGTGACATACCCAACCTGCCCGAAGATGTCCTTGCCGATCTCGATGAACGAGGAATTATTCGCATAGGGGCGGAGGTTGGTCCAGGCGATGTCTTGGTCGGGAAGGTAACCCCCAAAGGTGAAACCGAGCAGACGCCGGAGGAGAGGCTGTTGAGAGCTATCTTCGGTGAAAAGGCTCGCGAGGTACGCGATACCAGTCTCAAGGTTCCCCACGGTGAGTCAGGGAAGGTAATAGACGTGAGGGTGTTCTCCAGGGAGGATTCTCACGAACTTCCTCCTGGAGTCAATCAGCTGGTACGAGTGTATGTTGCCCAGAAGCGCAAGATCTCCGAGGGCGATAAATTAGCAGGTCGCCATGGCAACAAAGGTGTCATATCCAAAATACTACCGGTGGAGGATATGCCATTTCTCGAGGATGGAACGCCAGTGGACATCATCCTCAATCCCTTAGGCGTTCCTAGCAGGATGAATGTAGGACAGGTCATCGAATCGCACCTAGGTTATGCTGCCAGGTGGGGATGGCAGGGCGTGGAAACATCGCGAGTGCACCAATCGACAGAGGGTCACGGCAACGATCGCCCATCCGTGAAGAGAAAGACTCGACCGGTTACAGATCCTTCTGTGTGGATAGCCACCCCTTCCTTCGATGGAGCGCACTGGGACGAGGAGGAGGATGCTGGTCGTCATCCGACTATCAAGCATATCCTGGAGAACTTGAATCCAGATTCCCCGGATGGTCGAAGACTCATTGGACCTGATGGAAAGGCTACGCTCTACAATGGCCGGACAGGTGAACCATATGACAATCGTATAAGTGTTGGATATGTATATATTATGAAATTGGCCCACCTTGTGGACGACAAGATCCACGCTCGTTCCACGGGCCCATACTCTATGATCACTCAGCAGCCTCTTGGCGGCAAGGCCCAATTCGGTGGTCAGCGCTTTGGCGAGATGGAGGTTTGGGCTCTCGAAGCATACGGGGCAGCGTACGCTCTTCAAGAGCTGCTCACCATAAAGTCTGATGATGTCTTGGGCAGGGTCAAGGTGTACGAAGCAATTGTCAAAGGGGAGAACATTCCCGAACCTGGCATTCCCGAAAGCTTCAAGGTCTTGGTGAAGGAGATGCAGTCCTTGTGTTTGGACGTAGAGGTGCTGTCCAAGACGGGCGAAGAGATAGAGATGCGCGAACTGGACGAAGATGTATTCAGAACTGCAGAGGAGTTAGGGATTGATTTGAGTAGGCCAGAGCGTGGATCGGATGAAGAGGACGAACGTAGAGCCGTGGAGAGGAGCTTTTGATGCTCGATGTCAATGACTTCGATCAGTTACGTATAGGTTTGGCCACCCCAGACGTTATAAGGTCATGGTCAAACGGTGAGGTAAAGAAGCCAGAGACCATCAACTACCGTACTCTACGTCCCGAGAAAGATGGGTTGTTCTGCGAGAAGATATTCGGTCCTACCAAGGACTGGGAGTGCTACTGCGGCAAGTACAAGCGCGTTCGTTTCAAGGGCATCATATGTGAACGCTGCGGTGTCGAGGTGACTCGTTCCAAGGTTCGTCGGGAGCGAATGGGCCATATTGAACTAGCAGCTCCAGTGGTGCATATCTGGTATCTAAGAGGAACGCGCTCCTGGTTGGCCTATCTACTCATGGGTACGGACACCAAAGAAGAGGTGAAGGCTAAGCAGCTGGAGAAGGTTATCTACTTTGCCGCCAACTTGGTTACGTATGTCGATGTCGAGCGCCTCCATGAAGATCTACCCAACTTGGAAGCCGAGCTCTTGACTGACCTATCCGAGATGGAGAAGGAGAGGGATATACGGATAGAGGCCAAATTGAAGGCTTTAGAAGACGAGCTAGCCGAAATGGAGGCTCAAGGAGCCAAGGAGAGCGAGATCAAGGCTCGTGCCCGCAGTGGGGAGCGTGAAGTGGCAGCATTACGAGAGCAAGCTCAACAGGAGATAGATCTCGCTCGTCGTGCCTTCGAAGAGTTGAGAGAACTATATCCCCGCAAGATCATAGAGGACGAGTTGCTCTGGAGAGAGCTCAAGATTCGTTACGACGAGTACTTCGAAGGCGGCATGGGGGCGGAGGCGATACTGAGCTTAATCGACCACATAGACCTGGATGAAGAAGAGGCCAAACTAAGGGAGCTTATCGATCAAGGACAAAGTGGCAAGCCTCTTTCCATACAGGGGCGGCAGAAGGCTATAAAGCGACTGAAGATCGTTTCTGCTTTCAACAGACGTACTAGTGACGGAAGGCGAGTGAACGATCCAAGAGCGATGGTCTTGGAGGCTGTGCCGGTAATACCCCCGGATCTGCGCCCAATGGTTCAGTTGGATGGTGGCAGATTTGCAACCTCAGACTTGAACGATCTCTACAGGAGGGTGATAAATCGCAACAACCGCCTGAAGAGACTACTTGATCTAGGGGCACCGGAGATCATCATCAACAATGAGAAGCGAATGCTCCAAGAGGCCGTCGACGCTTTGTTCGACAACGGGAGACGGGGTCGCCCAGTCACGGGACCAGGGAACAGACCTTTGAAGAGTCTTTCCGACATGCTGAAGGGCAAGCAGGGACGATTCCGCCAGAATCTTTTGGGTAAGCGAGTTGATTACTCTGGTCGTTCCGTCATTGTGGTCGGCCCTACTCTCAAACTTCACCAGTGCGGTCTGCCCAAGCAGATGGCGTTGGAGCTTTTCAAGCCGTTTGTCATGAAGAGATTGGTAGATCTGGAGCTGGCACAGAATATCAAGTCTGCCAAGAGGATGGTGGAACGGCGGAGGCCACAGGTGTGGGATGTCCTCGAAGAGGTGATAAAGGAGCACCCTGTACTCCTCAATAGAGCTCCTACTTTGCACAGGCTTGGTATCCAGGCATTCGAGCCAATACTCGTGGAAGGGAAAGCTATTCAAATTCATCCTCTGGTCTGCACCGCCTTCAATGCGGACTTCGACGGTGACCAGATGGCTGTACACCTTCCTCTTTCAGCGGAAGCTCAGGCAGAGGCTAAAGTATTGATGCTCTCTGCCAACAATATTCTTTCTCCCGCTACCGGCAGACCTATTACCGTGCCTACCCAGGACATGGTATTCGGCATCTACTACTTGACCTTGATGGTGGATGGCAAGCGAGGCGAAGGGAGAATATTCCGTCACTTCTACGAAGTGGAGGCCGCCTATGATGCTGGTGATATAGATCTCCATGCCAAGATAGTATTCAAACCCTCCAAGCAGGCTCTGAGCGCCTTGGACGGGGCCATATCTTCTCTAGACAGCCCTATCGAGACCACAGCGGGCAGACTGATCTTCAATCGTGCCTTACCTGCTGGGTTTCGTTATGTAAATGATACGGTAGGGCGGAGGAATACCCCTATTGGAACCATCGTAGAGGAGATCACCTCCAACTATCCGAAGGCGGTGGTAGCAGAGAGTCTCGATCGCATAAAGGAGCTGGGCTTCAAGTTCGCTTCCATCTCTGGCCTTACCATATCCATTGACGATGTGAGGACCCCGCCTCAGAAGCGTTCCATCTTAGACCGTTACGAGCAAGAGGCCGAGAAAGCAGAGACTCAGTTCAAGCGTGGAATCATAACCGATGATGAACGCAGGCAAAAAGAGGTGGAGATCTGGACATCAGCTAACTCCGAGGTTGGTCGAGCCATGGAGGCCACCTTGTCTGCTATGGCCTTCAATCCGCTGGATATGATGGTGGATTCCGGAGCTAGGGGGAATGCTCAGCAGATAAGGCAAATAGCGGGCATGAAAGGACTTGTCTCCAATCCCCGAGGGGAAATGATCCCAAGGCCGATCAAGTCGTCCTTCAGGGAGGGGCTTTCCGTGCTCGAGTACTTCATCTCCACTCACGGAGCTCGCAAAGGGTTGGCCGATACAGCCCTACGTACTGCAGACTCAGGATATTTGACCCGACGCTTAGTGGATGTCGCTCAGGAGCTAATAGTCAAAGAAGAAGACTGCGGCACAACGCGAGGAATCTGGATTGAAGGTGTCGTTCCAGATGCTGCTGGTAAACGTAGCTATCTAGAAACCCGACTTTTCGGTAGGGTCTTGGCTGATGAGGTCAGATTGTCCGACTCCTCTACGGTTCCTGCTGGGACCGTGATCGATGACGTGCTATTGGCCAGGCTTCGAGATGACCCTTCCTGCGAGCGAGTACGTGTACGATCCGTGCTCACCTGCGAGTCCAAGCACGGAGTGTGTGCTGTCTGCTATGGTTTGTCTCTTTCCACTGGCCGAATGATCGAGCTAGGTGAAGCGGTAGGGGTATTGGCTGCCCAGTCAATTGGTGAGCCAGGTACTCAGTTGACCATGCGTACGTTCCACACGGGCGGCATTGTAGGAGAGGACATAACCCACGGACTACCTCGAGTAGTAGAGCTGTTCGAAGCGCGTACCCCTAAAGGTGCAGCTGTATTAGCTCGCAGTTCAGGGGTAGCTAGGGTAGAAGAAGAAGAGGATGGTTCTCGGCGTATAACTGTAGCTACTGACGACGGGGAGGAGGATGTATATCTCGTCAGCCCCAGGGCACATCTAGAGGTGACTGATGGTTCCGAAGTGGCTGCAGGTGATGCTCTAGTCGAAGGACCTAAGGATCCCAAGGAGCTGTTGGAGGTGCGAGGTATTCGTGAGACCCAACAGTACTTGGTTGGCGAGGTGCAAAACGTATACCGTGACCAAGGAGTTTCAATTCACGATAAACATATAGAGCTCATTGTTCGCCAAATGTTACGTAGAGTATCCGTAGCCGAGCCAGGCGATTCGTTTTTCTTGCCCGGGGAGAGAGTAGATGCTCAGACCTACGCCGAGGTAAATCGTCAGTTGGTCAAAGAGGGTAAGAGACCTGCTGAGGGTCGACCAGAGTTAATGGGCATCACCAAGGCTTCTCTAGCTACTGATTCATGGTTGTCGGCAGCTTCGTTCCAGGAAACCACCCGGGTACTGACGGAAGCTGCAATCGAGAGTCGCTCCGATCAATTGCTCGGCCTCAAGGAGAATATCATCATAGGCAAGTTGATCCCTGCAGGAACGGGAATGTCTCGTTACAGGCAAGTTGAAGTAGATACCTCTCGAGCCTCTACATTTACAGGATGGCCTCAGGGGGGAGAGAGCGAAGTGGAGGATGTGGCTGCTTGGCTAAGAGACATTGGCGCCGATGAAGAAGGGGGTGAAGCGGGAGAAGAAGGTGAAAGGAGCGGCTCGACATCCCTAGTTGGCCATGCCGAGGGACTATCGGCTTCTCCAGCGGATGACGGTGTATCCGATACTGGTTTCTCTACAGGGATAGGTAGCGACAGTCGAGAGGATCATACTCTTTGGTCGGGGGAACCTAATAACGAAGAAGGAGCATCCTTGCAGCCTTCTTCGGACGATGCAGAAGAAGCCGTTCATGGGAGCGGAGAGTTAGAAGAGGGAGCATCCTGAGTGGTAACGTATGTGACCGGTTCAATGCATGCTTCATTGCATGATGTCGTAAATGGCGTGGATACAGAAGAAGATGAGATGACGAGATAAGATGCCCACAATATCCCAACTAGTACGCAAAGGAAGAGCGGCTAAGTCTTCCAAGACCAAGACACCAGCTCTGCGCGGTGCTCCCCAAAGACGTGGGGTATGCACTCGGGTGTATACAACTACGCCGAAAAAGCCTAACTCTGCTCTACGTAAAGTAGCTAGGGTCAGGTTGACCAGCGGAGTGGAGGTCACTGCCTACATCCCAGGTGTCGGACACAATTTGCAGGAGCACTCCATCGTCTTGGTACGTGGTGGCAGGGTAAAGGATCTTCCGGGAGTGCGCTACAAGATAGTTAGGGGTGCTTTGGATACCTCTGGTGTACGAGATCGCGCCAAGGCACGCAGTCGTTACGGAGCCAAGAAGGAGTCTTGATGTCAAGAAATGGGCCTTCTCCTAGGCGAGACATACCACCAGATCCTATATATCGTTCGACGTTGGTGACCCAGTTGGTCAACAAGGTGCTTAGCAGGGGTAAGCGAACTCTGGCGGAGAGAATCGTCTATCAAGCTTTAGATACCATTCGCGAACGTTCCGGTGCAGAGCCACTGACGGTTCTCAAGAAAGCATTGGAGAACACCAAGCCGGAGCTGGAGGTGCGCAGTAGACGGGTCGGGGGCGCTACCTACCAGGTTCCAGTGGAAGTTCGCCCTAGGCGAGCCAATACTTTGGCCATTCGTTGGATAGTAGGTCAGGCTCGTCAACGACGAGAGAAAACTATGGCTCAACGACTTGCCATGGAGATCATTGATGCTTCCAACGGTACGGGTGGGGCAGTGAAGAGACGAGAGGATTTGCACAAGATGGCAGAGTCAAACAAGGCTTTTGCTCATTATCGCTGGTAATTACCGTCTTTTCTTTATTGGTCCAGAATTGGTATTGGCAACGAAGGCGAGTGGATGATGTCGTCCTTTCAACCCCCTACCCTTGTGGGGCGGCATCATTCATTGTTTCTTCGACATAACTGTCCTTTATGTGATGCACAAGATGACAGAATAACTGAGTTATTATTGAAGCAGAGTGATGGTGAGCATTCCACTCTATCTGCAGCATGTCTGCACCCGCTAACATGGATGTGCTCATGCCTGTACTGCAGTGCATCTAGGGCGAGTACTCTTTAAGAAGAAGACTTGTCTAAGTATGTTCATGAGTATATTTGAGCGTTGTTGTTAGGGATAATTTGAGTAGATGGATGAATGTTTACGACAGGTGATTGGTAGATGAGCGTTTCAAGAGAATTTCCGCTGAACAAGCTTCGCAATATTGGGATAATGGCCCATATAGATGCAGGCAAGACCACGACGACAGAACGTATCCTCTATTACACAGGCAAGAACTACAAAATAGGTGAGGTTCATGAAGGTGCTGCCACGATGGACTGGATGGTTCAGGAGCAAGAACGTGGCATCACGATTACTTCTGCAGCTACTACTTGCAAATGGCGGGATACCTGGATCAATTTGATCGATACCCCTGGGCACGTGGACTTCACTGTAGAGGTAGAACGTTCTCTCAGGGTACTGGACGGAGCTGTGGCGGTATTCGATGCTGTTGCCGGAGTAGAGCCTCAGACGGAAACCGTTTGGCGACAGGCAAACAAGTACGGAGTGCCGAGGATATGTTTCGTCAACAAAATGGACAGAATTGGTGCAGATTTCAATCGTACGGTTCAGATGATACGCGATCGCCTGTCAGCTGTTCCCGTCGCGCTGCAGATCCCCATTGGTGCCGAGGGCGATTTCAAGGGATGCGTAGATCTGATTACCATGACTGCTCTCATCTGGAGCGAAGGCATGGGAGAACACTGGGATGAAGTGGAGATTCCCTCTGACCTGAAGGACAAGGCGATCTCTGCTCAGCTTGAGCTGATTGATGCTCTCTCCACCTTTGACGACTCCATAATGGAAAGCTATGTGGGAGAGGAGGAGATCACCCCTCAAGCCATGAGACGAGCTCTCAGGGAAGGTACCATCCAAGGACTCATCGTTCCTGTGCTGTGTGGATCTGCCTTCCGTAACAAAGGAGTTCAACCGCTCCTGGATGCCATTGTCGACTATCTACCTAGTCCGGTGGACATCCCTCCAGCCAAAGGAAGCGACCTCAAAGGAGTTGAAGAGATCGAACGTCCTGCCGATGACAATGAGCCATTTGCAGCATTGGCTTTCAAGATAATGAGCGATCCCTATGTAGGCAAATTGACCTACTTGAGGGTGTATTCCGGTCATCTGAACAAGGGTGCTACTGTACTCAACTCAACAAAGTCAACCAAAGAGAGGATAGGTCGTGTACTACAGATGCACGCCAACCACCGAGAGGACAAAGAGGCGATGTTCGCAGGGGACATTGTTGCTGTAGTTGGCTTGAAGAGCACCAGCACAGGGGACACCCTATGCGATCCTGCGAATCCTATCGTTCTGGAGAGATTGGACTTTCCCGACCCGGTTATCCACGTAGCCGTGGAACCTCGCACTAAAGCAGATCAAGATCGACTTTCCAAAGCTCTCTATGCCCTCTCGGAGGAAGATCCCACTTTCAGGGTAAGAAGCGATGAAGAGACTGGCCAAACAGTGATATCCGGCATGGGTGAGCTACACCTGGAAGTACTGGTCGACCGTATGTTGAGAGAGTTCAAAGTCGATGCCAACGTGGGGAAACCTCAGGTTGCCTATCGGGAGACCATCACCAAGCGAGTAGAGAAAGTAGAGGGTAGGTATGTGCGGCAAACAGGAGGAAGAGGCCAGTACGGCCACGTAGTGATCGATCTAGAGCCAACTGGACCAGGAGGAGGTTATGAATTCGTCGACAAGATCACTGGAGGGGTGATACCCAAGGAATACATTCCTGCCGTTGATGCGGGTATTCAAGAGGCCTTGACCACGGGCGTGCTTGCCGGGTACCCGATGGTTGACATGCGGGTTAGCTTGGTGTTCGGCTCATACCATGAGGTTGACTCTTCTGAAATGGCTTTTCGCATAGCTGGATCAATGGCGGTGAAGGAAGCAGCCCGTAAGGCCGGACCCGTATTACTCGAGCCAATCATGGCGGTTGAGATTGTAACTCCCGAGGAGTATTTAGGGGATGTAATAGGCGATATAACTTCACGACGGGGCAAGGTAGAGGGGATGGAACAACGAGCATCCAATCATGTGGTATCGTGTTATGTCCCGCTCGCCGAAATGTTCGGTTACGCTACTGACTTGAGATCCAAGACTCAGGGGCGTGCTAGTTATACTATGTTGTTCGACTCTTACCAAGAGGTTCCGGCCTCGATCTCTAGAGAGATCGTTGCTCGAGCAAGGGGAGAGTAGACAGTTAGTTAACTAGGAGTGGAGAATGCAGGTAAGGCGAGTTGTCCGTTGTCGTGGGATGACGACAACAGTGGTTCGTCGAATAGGATAGGATGTATGTACCAGTGTGACACGGCGGGGCCTAGTGGTCGCCGCCCTGAGATTACGGAGCGGTAGTTTTCCAATGGCCAAGCAGAAGTTTGAGCGTTCGAAGCCTCATATAAACGTAGGAACCATGGGTCACATAGACCATGGCAAGACCACGTTGACAGCTGCTATCACGAAAGTGCTGGCGGAGAAGAACCCTCGCGTCAGCTATACGCCGTTCGAACAGATCGACAAGGCACCAGAGGAGAAGGCGAGAGGAATCACGATCTCCATTGCCCATGTCGAGTACGAGACGGACAAGCGGCACTATGCGCACGTGGACATGCCAGGTCATGCGGACTATATAAAGAACATGATAACCGGTGCTGCCCAGGTGGACGGTGCTATCTTGGTAGTTTCTGCTGCCGATGGCCCGATGCCCCAGACAAGGGAGCACGTCCTACTGGCCAGGCAGGTAGGCGTTCCCTATATAGTAGTTGCCTTGAACAAGGTGGATATGGTAGATGACGAAGAGCTCTTGGACCTTGTCGAACTTGAAGTGCGAGAGCTGCTCAACCAATACGAGTTCCCAGGGGATGAGGCTCCTGTCGTCAGAGTGAGCGCCACCAAGGCACTCGAGGGTGACCCCAAGTGGGAGCAAGCGATACTCGATCTGATGGATGCAGTGGACAACTATATCCCAGAGCCGGTTCGTGCAGTGGATAAACCATTCCTCATGTCCATCGAGGATGTTATGACCATTACTGGACGCGGCACCGTAGTCACCGGTCGTGTCGAGCAAGGAGTAATCAAGGTCGGCGATGAAGTGGAGATTGTTGGTTTACGTCCTACTCAGAAGACCGTGTGCACTGGTGTGGAAATGTTCCGCAAGCTATTGGACGAAGGTAGAGCCGGTGACAATATTGGGGCACTGTTGAGAGGCATCAAGAAAGAGGAGGTTGAGCGCGGCCAGGTTCTGTGCAAGCCAGGTAGCATTACACCTCATACCAACTTCGAGGCGGCTGTATATGTCCTGACCAAGGAGGAGGGTGGCAGACACAAGCCATTCTTCACTAATTATCGACCGCAATTCTATTTCCGCACTACTGATGTCACGGGTACGATTACGTTGCCCGAGGGAACGGAAATGGTCATGCCCGGCGACAACACCCAGATGACCGTCGAGCTAGGTAAACCTATCGCCATGGATGAAGGGTTGAGGTTTGCCATTCGTGAGGGTGGCAGAACAGTTGGTGCCGGTCGAGTTACTAAGATCATCAAGTAAACCTGTCGAGCAAGGTTGATCCTTTCCAGGTTACACAGAAAGTCGACAGAGGATACTTAAAGGGGATAAAGAGGTTACTTCGATGGCAGAGGGAGCAAGGCAGCGTATTAGGATTCGTCTCAAGGCATACGATCATGAGGTGATAGATCAGTCTACTGAGAAGATCGTTCAAACTGTCTTGAGAACTCAAGCTAAGGTTCGCGGTCCGGTTCCCCTGCCAACGGAGAAGCATAGATATACAGTGATTCGTTCACCGCATAAGTACAAGGACTCGCGAGAACACTTTGAAATGCGGGTCCATAAGCGATTAGTAGATATTGTCGAACATACGCCCAAAACAGTCGATTCGCTTCAACGACTAGATCTCCCGGCAGGAGTGGATATCGAAATAAAGATTCAATCCAAGTAGGTTGAATGTACAGCTTAGCGACTATGCTATGATATCTCTCTTGTTGGAGAGCCAGAAGGATAAGGTCGTTTTGGCGCTGGATTTACAGGTGGTTATAGTAGTTGAAGAGTTCGTGAGCGCCCAGTTATAAACGAGGGGACCTCACGAGTAAGGGTTGTTTGCGCGCTTTATCATTGTAAGCGAGCAATAGAGCAACGAGCGGATCAGGCGTTCACATCAGTCTGGTTCCACTTTTAAGGATGATTGTGCAGATGGTGATGCACGCAGTTATCCTGAGACAGCTAGATGTGAACTAGCGAAAGCACCGACCTAATTTTTTGGAAATTGCTGCGCTGAGCGTGACGGAAGGAACTATGGCAACAAAGGCGATCGTTGGTGAGAAAGTTGGAATGACCCAAATTTGGGACGAGGATAATCGTGCTGTTGCCGTTACCGTTTTGAAAGTGGTACCAGTGCGAGTTGTACAAATCCGCTCTCCTGAAAAAGAGGGATACTCGGCATTGCAGGTAACCTATGGGGTACGGAGGCCTTCGACCCTCAACAAACCAGAAGCGGGTCACTATGCTCGATCTGGTACGGCGCCTGGGAAACGATTGGTTGAGCTCCGCATAGACGATGTCAGCGATTATTCGACAGGGCAGCGCTTGGATGCAAGCATTCTCGAGCCAGGAGAGCGAGTTGACGTTACGGCGGTGAGCAAGGGTAGGGGCTTTGCTGGAGGGATCAAGCGCCATAACTTCAAAGGCCAGGGTAGCTCGCATGGCAACCACAAAAAACATAGGGCTCCTGGTTCTATAGGAGCTTGTGCCACTCCGGCGAGAGTGTTCAAGGGAACGAGGATGGCTGGCCACCTTGGTAATGCCAAGAGGACCATCTTGAATCTAGAGGTCGTTTCCGCAGACCCAGAACGTGAACTAGTGATGGTCAAAGGAGCGGTTCCTGGTCCTCGAGGTGGGTTAGTGGTGATCAGGGACACCGTTAAGGCTTCAGCCAAGACGTCAGCGGTGAGATCGAGGTGATGCCTGCTATGGAGCTTCAAATGGATTCACGTAGTACCGATGACGTATTTTTGCTGGTTAAGCGGTATAATATGAATGGCGAAGTCATTGGGGAACTCAAATTGGACAAAGAGGTCTTTGGAGTTCGACCTAATATTGCACTCATGCACCAAGTGGTTACAGCTCAGCTAGCTGCTGCTCGTGCAGGCACCCACAGTACTAGAACGAGGGCAGAAGTACGTGGTGGCGGTGCAAAGCCTTTCAGGCAGAAGGGTACAGGAAGGGCCAGACAAGGTTCCATACGAGCTCCACATTTCACCGGTGGAGGAATAGCTCACGGTCCAAAACCACGAAGTTACCGACAGGATACTCCTAAGAAAATGGTTCAAGCAGCAGTGAGGTCTGCTCTTTCGGATAGAGCTAGATCCGGTAGGATCAAGTTGGTCGATGAGCTGAACTTCGAGCGACCGAGCACGAAGAGTGCCAAAGCGCTCCTCGGAGCCATAGGAGCAACAGATCGAGTACTCTTGGTCCTGGGCGGAGGAGAACTTATGGCTGCTAAGTCGTTCTCCAACCTTTCCGAGGTACAGCTCATTACCGTAGAGGAATTGAACACCTATGACATTCTGGCGAACGAGTGGATTGTGTTCAATGATTCAACTCTTCGTGAAGTAGAAAAGAAGCTCAATAAAACTGTAGTCCAGATGTCTCGGGATGCAGCCGATGGAGGCGACCAATGAGGGATCCGTATACGGTGTTGATAAGGCCGGTAGTTTCAGAGAAGTCGTATAAGTTGATGGAATCGGGAGTATATGTGTTCGTAGTGCATCCCGAAGCATCCAAGGCGGAGATCAAACAAGCAGTAAACAGTTGTTTCGGGGTACGAGTCACCAAGGTCAACACCTTGAATCGCAAAGGCAAGCGGCGGCGGAATCGTCGCACCCCTACATTTGGACGACGGCCTGATACCAAGCGAGCTATTGTCACTCTTGCTCGAGGTGAGAAAATTGATTTGTTTGAGGAATAGATCATGACTTTGCGTAAACGCAATCCCACAAGTCCAGGTAGGCGATCTCAGTCAGTCTCTGATTTTGCTGACATAACCAAGACCTACCCCGAGCGATCATTGGTCGTTCCCTTGTCCAGTAGCGGGGGAAGAAACTCCTATGGTCGCAAGACTGCACGTCATAGAGGTGGTGGGCATAAGCGAAAGTACAGGATCATCGACTTCTGGCGCGACAAAGACGGCATAGAGGCCAAAGTAGCGGCTATCGAGTACGACCCTAACAGAAACGCTAGGATAGCGTTACTGCACTACATGGATGGAGAGAAGCGTTATATATTAGCACCATCGCAGGTAGAGGTCGGCGATATTCTAGCTAGTGGTCCTCGTGCACCAATACGCCCAGGCAATGCTTTGCCATTGGCGGCTATTCCAGTGGGGTCGTTGGTCCACAATGTCGAGCTTAAGCCAGGGGCAGGTGGGAAGCTTGCTCGAGGTGCTGGTATGAGCGTTCAGCTTGTTGCTAAAGAGGGAGACTATGCAACCTTGAGACTACCTTCCAGCGAGGTTCGTCGAGTTCCTCTCCACTGTCGTGCCACCATAGGTACGGTGGGCAATGCTGAAGCCGAGCTGATATCGATAGGAAAAGCAGGGCGCAACCGTTGGCGAGGGATACGGCCACAGACTCGTGGAGTGGCCATGAACCCAGTAGATCATCCGCTCGGCGGTGGCGAAGGCAAGTCATCTGGAGGTAGACACCCCGTTTCTCCCTGGGGTAAACCAGAGGGGCGTACTCGGGCACGTAGGAAAGCCTCAGACAGACTCATAGTAAGACGTCGAAGGGCAAGAGGAGCAAGAAGATGATCAGCTTTTGGCCGGATGGGGCAGGACAATGCCGCGTAGCTTGAAAAAGGGACCATTCATAGACAGCCACTTACTCGCCAAGGTGGATGAGCTCAATACCAAGGGAGAGAAGAGGGTAATCAAGACTTGGTCACGGCGGTCGACCATTATTCCCGACATGGTAGGGCACACTATAGCTGTTCATGATGGGCGCAAGCATGTACCTGTTTATATCACTGAAGCTATGGTGGGGCACAAGCTCGGCGAGTTTGCCCCTACGCGAACATTCCGTTATCACGCAGGACAAGAGCGTGCTGGGAGGCGTTAGTGGCAAGTAGTCCGGATTCGGTTCGAGCACAAGGAACTACCGCTGTACTCAGGCATTGTCGGATGTCTGCCTTCAAGGCCAGGCAAGTGCTTGATGTAATCAGGGGAATGGATGCTACGAAGGCACAGGGGATATTGCTGTCCATGGATCGAGAGGCCGCCAGGGTAATATCCAAAGTATTGGCCTCGGCGGTGGCCAATGCTGAGAACAACGACTCACTGGATCCAGAGGAGTTGTACATAGCCTCTTGTTATGCCGATGAAGGTGCTACCTACAAACGGTGGCGTCCTCGCGCAAGGGGAAGGGCAACGAGGATCAGAAAGCGCACTTGTCATATCACTGTGGTAGTTGCTCGTATGCCCGAGGATCGACTGCGGAGGCACAGAGAACGTGAAGCGGCATCCATGGCTGCGCTACGAGCTCGTAGGGTTGCTCGTTCGAGGAGTCGCCAAAGAGGTACGGAGGTAAGCCGCTCTCAACAGGCACAAGGTAAACAGGTCACTCCTGAGGTAGAGGCCGTATCGAGGGGGATCGAGGAGTCCAAGAGCGAAGGGGCGTTGGGAACCGTTCCTGCAGGCACCGAGGGAACGGACGAAGCAAGAACTGAGATCCCGGAGGAGACTGTGTCCCCGGGGGATGCAGGGTCCATGGAAAAGGTAGAAGAAGCTTCTTCAAGCGAGATCGTCGATGTAGAAGGGTTTGGTGCCGAAGGGGCATCCGAAGGAGGCAGTAGTGACAGCGACCAAGGGGAAGGCGAATAAATGGGCCAAAAAGTAAATCCATATGGATTTCGCCTTGGGGTTACCACGGATTGGAAATCGCGCTGGTTCGAGGGACGTAGATATCCTGAGCTAGTCGTAGAGGATTGGAAGATCAGAGATTATCTGATGTCCGAACTCGAGGCAGCTGCTGTGAGCAGGATAGAGGTTGAGCGCACCAGAGAGCGGTTACGTGTGGATATTCATACTGCTAGACCAGGGATAGTGATCGGGCGCCGGGGCTCGGAAGCAGATCGCCTGAAGAAAAAGATTGAAGAGATTACCGGTCTAAGTAACGGCGTTCAGCTAAACATACAAGAGATCAAGCAGCCAGAGCTCGATGCCGCCCTCATTGCTCAAAGTATTGCCGACCAACTCTCTCGAAGGGTGAGCTTTAGGAGGGCTATGAAAAGAGCTATCCAAACCGTGCGGAAAGCGGGTGGGCAAGGAGTGCGAATTCAGTGCTCTGGCAGGTTGGGTGGTTCAGAGATGGCTCGCAGGGAATCGTATCGTGAAGGGAGGGTGCCGCTCCATACTTTGCGGGCAGACATCGACTACGGCTTCAGGGAGGCAAGAACCACCTTTGGTCGCATAGGAGTCAAGGTATGGATATACAAGGGTGACGTAGTTCCTTATCGCAGCTCTGCAGAGGACAAGATCACTCGTGAGGCGGCTATGGCCGCAGGTCAAGTTTCAGGTCTTAGCACTCCTAGGAGGTTGGTGTCTGCTGGCGGGGGAAGGCGCAAGGTAACTGTTGCAGGGGATCAAGGAGGTACAGGATCAGCTGAGCTTCAAGAAGGATCTCTAGCTGCAGATATATTGAGCCCTACAACAGGGAGAGGGATTGAGGAAGTTGTCAGCCCAGTATACGGCAAAGGACAGTCGACCGATCCACTTGATGAGCTCCTAGAGGAAGAGGAAGCGATCGAACGGGCAATTAGTACAGAACGTCATGAAGCCCCTCATTTCCGCAAGGAGGTTGAGTGAGATGTTGATGCCGAGGAAGGTCCGCCATCGCAAGCAGCAGCGGGGCAGAATGACAGGTCGTGCCAAAGGGGGAACTGAAGTAAGTTTTGGTGACTATGGGATTCAAGCACTCGAACCAGGATGGATGACGGCTCGTCAAATTGAAGCTGCCAGAATTGCCATGACCAGGCATGTTCGTCGTGGCGGGAAGGTATGGATAAGGGTGTTTCCGGACAAGCCAGTAACCAAGAAGCCAGCTGAGACGCGTATGGGTTCCGGAAAGGGGAATCCAGAGTATTGGGTTGCAGTGGTGAGGCCAGGTAGGATCTTGTTCGAGTTGGCTGGTGTCGATCAAACTTTGGCTCGAGAGGCGATGGAGAGAGCCATTCAAAAGCTTCCCTTCAAGGCTAGGTTCGTTACTCGTGTTGCCGATAGTGAGGTGCAAGTTTGATGGGAGGTGCTCGGCACTTATTCGAGCTGGACAAAGACGAACTCGATACCAAACTGTCGCAGGCTCGACAGGAGTTGTTCAACCTGAGATTCCAACTGGCCACCGGTCGGTTGGACAACGTCAGCAGGATACGCCAAGTCCGTAAAGAAATTGCAAGGATCTTGACTGTCATCCGTCAAAACGAGTTGAGTCATCTCTCCGAAGGACAGGAGGTCTAAACAAGTGTTTTCTGAATCTAGACTACCTGTTCCTGCGAAAAAGGGCGTGGTTAGGACAGAGATGAAGATCGTATGGATGAGGAGAATGAGCAATGGCTGATGTGCATACCAGTGAGCGAGGTCGAAGGAAAACGCATGAGGGCATCGTAGTCTCTGATGCCATGGATATGACCGTTGTAGTAGCGGTTACCGAACGAGTCCCTCATCCTCGGTATAGGAAGGTAGTGCAAAGAACCAAGCGACTGTATGCGCATAATGATGGCAACGATGCTCGCAAGGGCGATCGTGTCAAACTCGCGGAGACCCGCCCACTGTCCAAGATGAAGCGATGGAGGGTCGTCGAGGTTTTGGAGCGTGCAAGGTGATCCAACAAGAAACTAGGGTTCGAGTGGCAGACAACTCAGGAGCACGAGAGGTGCTTTGCATAAGGGTGCTCGGAGGCTCTGGTCGCAGGTATGCCACTATCGGGGATGAGTTCATTGCCACGGTCAAAGATGCCATTCCTGGAGCATCCGTCAAGAAGGGTGATGTGGTTCGTTGTGTAGTGGTAAGGACGGTGAAGGAGAAGCGTCGTCCCGACGGAAGCTACATTCGATTCGACGAGAATGCCGCGGTACTAATCAATGATGCTAGCCAACCTCGGGGAACTCGTATATTCGGTCCGGTTGGCAGGGAACTCAGGGATAAGAGGTTCATGAGAATAGTATCCTTGGCTCCAGAGGTGATTTGAAGTGCGAATTCGCAAGGGCGATAGGGTGCAGGTGCTATCCGGGAAGTGGAAGGGTGACACTGGAACAGTGATGAAGGCATTGCCCAAGGAAGGCAGGGTGATCGTCGAGGGTATCAATGTTGCCAAAAGGCATACTAAGCCTACCAATGCCACCATGCAGGGGGGGATTATAGACAAGGATATGCCCATGGCCGTGTCGGCAGTGGCTATCATATGTGCTTCGTGTGGTCCGACAAGGATAGGTATGCGTGTCGATCCTCAGGGGAGGAAGGTTCGCATATGTCGGAAGTGTGGAGGCGAACTATGATGGTTCCGTCGACGACTCTGGAGGAGGCTGTAACTTATCGGCCACGTCTGCGGGTTCTTTACGATACCAAGATACGCAGGGAGCTAATGGATACCCTAGGGCTATCCAACATCATGCAAGTTCCGCGTCTGGAGAAGATCGTGGTCAACATGGGCGTAGGCAAAGCTACCCAGCAGCCTTCACTGATTGAAGGCGCCGTTCGTGACCTAGAGGTGATCACGGGACAAAAGCCAGTCATCACCAGGGCAAAGCGGTCGATAGCCAGCTTCAAGTTGCGTCAGGGCATGGCCATAGGATGCAAGGTCACACTACGTGGGGATCGTGCGTTTGAATTTCTGGATAGGCTCATATCCTTGGCCATACCGCGTGTCCGAGACTTTCGGGGCCTGTCACCTCGTGGTTTCGACGGACATGGCAACTACACCTTTGGCTTTAGCGAGCAGATCGTATTTCCCGAAATTGATTACGATAAAGTTGATGCTCCTAGGGGGATGGATGTAACCATAGTCACTACTGCGCGAACCGATGAGGAAGGCCGAGCCTTTTTAGATGCTTTCGGCTTTCCGTTTAGGCAGGAAAGGTAGTAAGTATCTCTAAATATGGCTAAAAAAGCATTGGTGCAGAAACAGCAGAGAGTTCCTAAGTTCAAGGTGAGAGCTTATACGAGGTGCCATAGGTGTGGCAGACCGAAAGCTGTCTACCGCAAATTCGGATTGTGTCGTATATGTCTCAGAGTGATGGCACATAATGGAGAGATACCCGGCATTACCAAGGCGTCTTGGTGAGAGTGGATGAGGATTTAGCACTATGACCATGACCGATCCAATTGCTGACATGCTATGCCGTATCAGGAATGCGAATACGGCCATGCATGACAAAGTGCAGCTGCCAGGATCCAAGTTAAAGGAGGGCTTGGCAGCCATTCTGACCAGAGAGGGGTACATAGCTGGTTATCGTTGTTCGCCAAAGCCTAATCGAGCTGGGACAGTGATAGAGATTGACATGAAGTACACTCCTAGCCGTGAAAGAGTCATAAAGGGCGTACGTCGTATATCCAAGCCAGGTCTTCGAGTTTATGCACAAGCCGACAAAGTGCCGCGTGTGCTTGGAGGATTGGGAGTAGCCGTCCTCTCTACCAGCCAGGGACTGATGACCGATCGGGAGGCTAGACGTAAGCATATTGGAGGAGAGGTACTCTGCTATGTGTGGTGAGCGAGGAGATTGTAAGAGTGTCTAGAGTGGGCAGAATGCCAATTCCGATACCGCCGGGAGTGACCGTCTCCTTGAGTGATAAGAGAGTTAGCGTTGTTGGGCCAGGAGGTGCTCTTGAGCACACTCTTCCGGAGTCCATCACCATCAAGCAGGAGGATTCCCAGTTGTTCGTGGAACGGTCCAATGACGAACGCCACAGCAGGGCCCTTCATGGTTTAACGCGTGCACTCGTTAACAATATGGTGGTGGGCACTACTCAAGGGTTCAGCAAAGAGCTGGAGATAGTGGGGGTAGGTTATCGAGCAACGCTTCGATCGCCAAATCAGGTAGAGTTGGCGCTCGGTTTCTCGCACCCTGTGGTAGTCGACTCGCCGGATGGGGTTACCTTCGAAGTCCCTACTCCTACGAGGATTGTGGTCAAGGGCGCCGATAAGGCCAAGGTAGGGCAGGTAGCTGCAACGATCAGACGGTTGAGGAAACCGGAACCATACAAGGGGAAGGGCATCCGTTACGCTGGCGAGCGGATTCTGAGGAAGGCTGGAAAGGCGGCCAAGTGATGGCGACTTCGTCAAGAGCAACCATGCGACATCGTCGTCATGCCCGTGTACGCAAGAGCGTGAGCGGGACTCCATCTAGGCCGAGACTGTCGGTATTCCGATCCGCTCGGCACATACAGGCGCAAATTATTGACGATACGAGCGGACGCACGTTGGTGGCGGCATCGACCACTGAACCAGGGTTCAAGAGCGGGGACGGGGGGAAATTGGAGGCTGCTAGGGAGGTTGGCCGCCTTCTGGCCTCGAGAGCGCAGGCCAAAGGGATTAAGCTAGTTGTGTTCGACCGTGGTGGATTTCGTTACCATGGTCGAGTTGCCGCCCTTGGTGATGGAGCGAGAGAGGAAGGTCTTGAATTTTGACCACGGTGAGCACTGATGAGTGAATTAACCTACGAAGAGCGGACTATTCAGGTCAATAGGGTTGCCAAAGTAGTAAAAGGTGGAAGGCGATTCTCGTTTAGCGCTTTGATGGTGGTTGGTGACGGGAATGGACATGTAGGTCTGGGTCACGGGAAAGCAAAAGAGGCTGGTTTGGCAGTACAAAAAGGAATTGAGGAAGCTCGCAAGAATTTGTTCGAGGTTCCTTTGGCTGGTACTACTATTACCCATTCCGTTATAGGTACGCATGGAGCAGGGAGAGTGTTGTTGAAACCTGCAGCGCCTGGAACTGGCGTGATAGCTGGTGGGGCTGCCCGAGCTATCTTGGAGCTCGCCGGAGTGCGTGATGTGTTAGCCAAGTCTCTAGGCTCCTCCAACGGCATCAATGTTGCCAATGCCACAATCGCTGGCTTGAAAGCTCTGCGTCGTCCCGATGAGGTTGCTCGTTTGCGCAACAAGAGCGAGGAGGAGATTACCCCCTCCGGAGTGTTGAGAGCCTACAGGGAGCGAGCTAAAAGCGCTTCTTCATCTGTCGATGGTATTGGATTGTGGAGTATCAAGTGAGCACTGAAGACGCTTCAACACCTTCCAAGGATTTGCTTAGTGGCCAAACCTCTGACACCGGTAGGCTCATAGAGGTAAGGCAGTGTCGTTCAGCTATTGGATCCAAACCAAAGCATAGGTCTACTTTGCAGGCTCTGGGGCTGGGTAAGGTTGGTGCACGTCGGCTGCTTCCCGATAGGCCTGAGATTCGTGGAATGATAGCAAAGGTAAGTCATTTGGTTGTAGTGAGGTACGACTGAAGGGTATTTCGCATCTGTAGTTGGTACTCAATTAGGTACTCACTCAAGGGCGTTAAGGTTGAATATTTGCATTTGGACAGTGAGGTTTGGGAGTGCTAAGGATTCACGATCTGAAGCCAGCAGCTGGTTCTAAACGTAGGGCCAGGCGAGTGGCGAGAGGCATTGGAGGAAAGGGAGGCAAGACGGCTGGTCGTGGTGTCAAGGGGCAGCATGCGCGAGACACCATAAAGCCTGGTTTCGAGGGCGGGCAGCTTCCCCTTACTCAGCGAGTACCCAAGCTGAAGGGATTCACCAATCCTTTCAGGGTTGCCTATGCTCCGGTCAATTTAGAGGTTCTCGATCGATTCGATGCTGAAGAGGTTGACCCTAGCATGCTCGTAGAGGCCGGATTGGTACATAAGCATGCATTGGTCAAGGTTCTTGGCCGTGGTCAGATCACCAAGCCAATGACGGTCAAGGCACACGCCTTTTCCTTATCAGCCAGGGGAGCCATCGAGGGTGCCGGAGGGAGGGTTGAAGTGATTCCCTTGCCATTTGGGAGAGGCCGACCCCCATCCAAAGGAAATGCACTTACCAACCGTTGATGAAGGTGGTTACTAGTAAGTATGCTTTCTAGCGTTGCCAATATATTCAAGGTAAGAGACCTTCGCAACAAGGTAGCTTTTACTCTGGCCATTGTGGCTTTGTACCAGTTGGGCGCTAACATTCCTGCACCTGGCATTTCGTTCAAGGCTGTCCAGGAGCTGCAAAGGCAGGCACAGGCAGGAGGGATTCTAGGATTCCTCAACCTGTTCTCGGGAGGGGGAATCCTACGGTTAGCCGTTTTCGGACTGGGAATCATGCCTTATATAACCAGTTCGATCATTGTTCAGCTTCTTGCCACGGTTATCCCGAAGTTCACCGAGTGGCGAGATGAAGGTGCAGTAGGTCAGAAGAAGCTCACTCAGGTTACTCGTTATTTGACGGTTGCACTAGCCATCATGCAGTCCACTGGACTCGTCTATCTCTTTCACTCAGGAGGTGGCGGGTTGTTCGGATCTGCGCATATAGATTTAATTCCTGATTTCACTCCACCAAGGGTGGCTTTCATAGTCCTTACCCTTACTGCCGGCACGGCCTTTGTCATGTGGCTTGGTGAGTTGATTACTCAAAGAGGTATTGGACAAGGCATGTCCATCATCATCTTTGCCGAAGTAGTTGCAGGTATACCTGCTGGAGGCGGTGCTGTACTAGCTGAAGGAGGGGCATTCAAGTTTGCCGTCATCTGTCTGTTGGTTCTGGTTCTCATAGTGGCTATTGTCTTTGTAGAGCAAGGCCAACGGCGCATACCGGTTACCTTCGCCAAGAGAGTAGTGGGTAGGCGGATGTACGGGGGGCAGAGCACCTATATACCGCTGAAAGTTAATCAGGCGGGAGTAATTCCTATTATATTTGCTAGCTCGGTCCTCTACTTTCCCGTACTTCTCTCTAACGTCATACCTTGGGCGCCATTTCGTGACTTTGTGAACAGTCACCTCCAGCCAACTAGTTTCGTGTACATAGGTTTCTATGGATTGTTCATCATATTGTTCACGTTCTTTTATGTGACCATTACCTTCGATCCATATCAGCAAGCAGACATAATTCGTAAACAGGGAGGATATATACCGGGTATTAGACCAGGACCGTCAACTGAGCGATATCTTGCCAAGATCCTCAATAGGATTACTCTTCCCGGTTCCTTGTTCCTTGCCGTAGTCGCCTTGCTCCCATCAATTCTGCTGTCACTATGGCATATCAACGCCTATCCATTTGCAGGAATCACTATCCTCATAGCTGTGGGCGTATCGCTGGAAACACTCAAGCAAATTGACAGCCAGTTGATGATGCGCAATTATGAAGGCTTCCTCAAATAGGATCAGTATGTTGTTCCAAAAGGCATAGAGGCTTCCAGAAGGCAGGTGGTTGTAGTGCGGCTGGTGGTTCTTGGGAAACAAGGGGCAGGTAAGGGTACCCAGTGCGCCCGACTCTCCGAACGCTTTAAAGTTCCTCATATATCTACCGGGGATATGTTCAGAGCTGTAGCCAAGTCAGATAGTGATCTGGGCAAGCAGGTACGAGAAAAGATGGCCGAGGGGGAACTTATAGGAGATGACCTAGTCCTGGCAGTTGTAAATGAGCGGCTTGGGCAGGATGATGCAAGAGACGGCTTCATATTGGATGGCTTCCCTCGGAATGTTGCCCAAGCAGAGGCGTTGGCGTCCATGCTCTCCCCAAATGAACTAGATGGAGTTTTGGATCTCGAAGTTCCAAGTAGTGTAGTGGTGGAACGCTTGGCTGCTAGACGCGTATGTTCCAGTTGCGGAGCTATATACAGCTTGAGTCAACCACCTAAACAAGACTGGATCTGTGACGTGTGCGGTGGTTCTGTTATACAGCGGGAGGACGATACCGAGGAGGCAATTAGGCGTCGATTGGAGCTGTACGAAAAAGAGACAGCTCCCTTGGTAGAGTGGTATACAACTCGGGGGATACTGTTCAGCGTAAATGGTGTTGGTGACCCTGACGAAGTAGAGCTTTATGTGGTAGATGCCTTGCGCAAATTTCTTCCTGCGCTATCGATTGACTAGGAATTGATTGGTTGAGTTTACCAGAGGCTCGTCCAGAGCTGTCGCTTGTTGTCTGTGACGGTTACGTGAGATGGGCTGATTTCAGAGGTTATATTGTGCATAGGGTGCTCTGGTTATTGAAGGGTCAGGAAGGATAAGTTGGTTCGCAGCAAGGAAGAGATTGCCAAGATGCGTAAGGCCGGGCGGGTTGTGGCCGAAATGATAGAACGAGTCAGTGAAGCTGCACGTCCGGGAGTGAGGACCGAGTATCTTGACCGAATAGCTAGGCAGGTTCTTGAAGAGCGAGGTGCAAAATCCAACTTCCTCAATTACCATGGATTTCCAGCAACTATATGTACTTCACCTAATAATATGATAGTTCATGGGATACCGGGCAAGTACAAGTTGAAAGAGGGCGACATCTTGTCCATTGACTGTGGAGCTATCGTAGACGGATATCATGGAGATGCTGCAGTTACGATCCCTATTGGCCAAGTTAGCGAAGAAGCAGCAAGGCTCATTGAAGTTACCAGGGAGAGTCTATGGGCAGGGATAAGGGTATTGGAAGCTGGTCGCAGGCTTCATGAAGTTGGTCGAGCTATTCAACAGGTAGCAGAGCAAGCTGGCTTCTCGGTTGTGCGGGAGTACGTAGGACATGCTATTGGGACCGCCATGCACGAGGATCCACAAGTTCCCAATTATTGGCCAGGGAATCCTGGCCCTCTGATCAAGGAGGGCAACGTATTCGCTATCGAGCCAATGGTGAACTTGAAGGGAAAGGAGACCATGTTGCTCGATGACGGCTGGAGCGTGGTTACTGCAGATGGGGGGCTGTCAAGTCATTTCGAGCATACGGTAGCAGTTACTGAAGATGGACCATGGGTGCTGACCACTCCATAAGGCCATAGGTGGCCCCTTTTACCTGGATCTCAAATGGACATCCAAGCAAAGAGCCTATGAGTACTGCTAACACGAGCATTGGTCGTTGGGGTTCACAAGTCCTTTTGTCCATCCGAATGGGGGAGTATCGAAGAGGATGTAAGCAGCTAGAGAGGTAAACTATTATTGTACTTTTATCTCTTGCAGTTTCCATCCTAACTCAATAATTCAGCTGACCAGAAGATTGGGTGAGTAGTGGGTGGTACTGAGAGTTTTTTACAGGGAAGAAAATGATGTATAATGAATATCTCGTTTCGTAGCGATGTTAGTGACGCACTCGGAGATGACTTATAAAGGAGTTGCCACGCGTCTGTGAGGAGGATCATCTGACTAAGCCCAAAGAGGAAGCAATAGTATTGGAGGGTACGGTAATCGAACCACTTCCTAATGCTATGTTCAGGGTAGAGCTAGAGAATGGCCATAAGGTGTTGGCTCATAGCTCAGGCAAGATGCGAATGCATCGGATTAGAATACTCCCGGGTGATCGTGTTCAAGTGGAGATCACCCCTTATGACCTCACTAGGGGTCGTATTACTTATCGCTACAAGTGAGCAGCTGAAAAGTTGGATAGTAGGGCAAGGTGTTTTCTGGTACTGAGGTACAGCAAGGATATATAGGAGTTAGTTCGGGTGAAGGTACGACCAAGCGTAAAGCCAATTTGCGACAAATGCAAAGTGATACGACGACATCACCGGGTCATGATCATATGCGAGAATCCACGACACAAGCAGAGGCAGGGTTAGTCCGTGGCACGTATCGCAGGCGTTGATATACCGAGGGAAAAGCGCATTGAGGTAGCTCTTACTTATATTTACGGAATTGGCCCTACTACGGCAAAGCGGATATGCCAAGAGTGCGAGCTCAATCCGGACACAAGAGTACGGGATCTCACCGAGGATGAGGTCGTACGCCTCAGATCTTTCATAGACGCCAATATTAAAGTAGAGGGTGATCTACGTCGTGATGTCGCCCAAGATGTCAAGCGTAAGATGGAGATCGGCTGTTACCAGGGATTGAGGCATCGAAGAGGGTTGCCAGTCAGAGGGCAGCGCACTCATACCAATGCACGGACTAGAAAGGGGCCGCGTAAGGCAGTGGCTGGAAAGAAGAAGGTACGTAAGCACTGATATGCCCAGACCAACAAAACCAGGAGCTCGTAGAGTAAAGCGGCGGGAACGGAAGAATGTCACTTACGGAGTGGCTCATATAAAGAGCTCGTTCAATAATACTATTGTTTCTATAGCTGATCACGATGGAAATGTCATTGCATGGGCTTCATCGGGCAATGTGGGGTTCAAGGGTTCGAGGAAGTCTACACCATTTGCAGCACAAATGGCAGCTGAAGCCTGTGCCCGTAGAGCCATGGAACATGGAGTGCAAAGAGTGGATGTGCTGGTTAGGGGTCCGGGATCAGGAAGGGATACGGCTATTCGTTCTATAGCTGCCGCTGGTATAGAGGTAGTGGGGATCAAGGATGTGACACCTGTTCCGCACAACGGCTGCCGTCCCAAGAAGAGACGACGTGTATAAAGGCGTGCAAGTTTGTTCGTTCCGCCACGGCGTAGTCGATTTCACAACCAGGAAGGAGCTTGAGAACTGAGATGGCTCGTTACATAGGACCAGTGTGTCGCTTGTGTCGTCGAGAGCGTACTAAATTATTCCTGAAGGGGGATCGTTGCAACTCTCTCAAATGTCCTGTTGGTGGTGATGCTACAGAAAGAAGAGTGCGAGCATACCCCCCTGGCGAACATGGACGGGATCGTATGCGCCAAGGATCCGAGTATCTAGTCCAACTACGAGAGAAGCAGAAGGCCAGACGTATATACGGGGTGCTGGAAAGACAGTTTCGGAAGGTCTACGAGGAGGCAAGCCGCCAACCAGGGATAGCTGGCGAGAATTTGCTCAGGATTCTCGAGTCGCGGCTTGACAACATTGTATTCCGAGTAGGCTGGGGAGCATCCAGGGCTCAAGCGAGACAACTAGTAAGACACGGTCATGTTCTGGTTAATGGTAGACGTATTACTATCCCCAGTTACAGAGTGCGCCCATCCGATCAAGTGGAGCTGACTCCACAGGCGCGTGAGCTGACAATGATTCGCCAGAACCTAGATACTTTGGATCGCGCTCTTCCTGGTTGGCTGGAGGCGTCACCAGAGCGCTTCGGCGTTACTGTGTTGGGGCTTCCTGTGCGTGATCAAATTGACGAAGCCATCAAGGAACAGCTCATCATCGAGTTGTATTCGAAGTGATGGTATCTAGCGGTATTCGGTTGAGTGAAATAAGTGAATATGTGCTTCTCCAGCACTGCTCTTCTCCAGCACTGTCCAATGAAGTTTTTGGTAGCTCAGCAGAGGTGATGTTGATGAAGGAGTGTGAGACATCTAGTCGAGTCAGCACTAGGCCGTCTCTAAGCGTGGTGGAAGCGTCAAGTGTATCCAATGAGGAGTTTTGTTAGATGTTGATCATCCAGCGACCTACCGTTGAAGTTCTTGGTGAAGAAGAGGACGGACGTCAAAAGTTTGCAGTAGGCCCTCTCGAGCCTGGCTTCGGGCATACCCTAGGCAATTCATTACGACGCGTGCTCTTGTCCTCCATACCAGGAGGTGCAGTTACTCAGGTGCGCTTCGATGATGCTCTTCACGAGTTCACCACTCTTCCGGGAGTGAAAGAAGATGTAAGCGATATCATCTTGAATCTAAAGGACATCATCGTGAGCGTCGAAGGCGATGAGCCAGTTACGCTACGTTGCGAGGTCAAAGGACCTGCTACGGTCACTGCTGGTGATATCCGTACAACATCGGATGTTCACATATACAATCCTGACCTCGTATTGGCAACGGTGAACGCCAATGGAAGACTAGCCATGGATGTGACCGTTGAGCGGGGTAGAGGCTATGTGTCCGCAGAAAAGCTGAAGAGATCTTCCAGCATAGGCGTTATACCTGTTGATGCAATTTTTTCACCTGTGCGTAGAGTTGCATATACGGTTGAGCCCACCAGAGTTGAACAGTCTACCGACTACGACAGGTTGGTACTGGACATCGAGACCGATGGGTCGATCTCTCCTCGTGATGCATTAGCATCTGCAGCAGAGACGATGCGGAGCCTTCTTGGTCTTTTGGTGGATGTTGGAGAGAATGCGGAAGGTTTGGAACTTGGTGAAACTGGAACTGCTACATTTGGTTCGCCAGACCTAGATCTGCCCATCGAAGACCTAGATCTGTCTGAACGTCCGCGCAACTGTCTGAAGCGAGCTCAGATCAACACCATAGGCCAGCTGTTGGAGAGGAGCGAGGAAGATCTTTTGGCTATCACTAACTTCGGTCAGAAGTCCCTTGACGAGGTCCTACAGCGACTGGACGAACGAGGCCTCTCATTGAGCTCCAGGACAGGGTAGAGCAGTTATGACTTGCAGGGTGAATAGTATTAATTACTCTAGAACGTGAGGTGAACCGAGGTGTTGGGGACTCCCAAGAAAGGCCGTCGACTTGGTGGAGATGCCGCCCATCAGAAAGCCATGCTAGGCAACCTGGTGGCATCCTTGATAGCTGCTGAAGCCATAGTGACCACTGAGGCTAAGGCCAAGCAGCTCAGACCTGTAGCAGAAAGAGTGATTACCGCAGCTAAAAAAGGTGGCTTGCACCGTCACCGCCAAGTTGTAGCTTTCATTCGCGACAAGGACATGGCAGCTAAGTTGTTCAATGACATTGGTCCTCGTTATGCTGACAGGCCAGGAGGGTATACACGCATATACAAGTTGGGTGCACGTTCTGGAGATGGAGCGCCAATGGCTCGTATAGAGCTTGTTTGATGGACATGGAAGCTGTCCCGTGCAGTTGCCTTAGCGTGTAGTAGATATCTGTAGTTAACGATTCCATTGCTGTCTTGGCATCGGAGGGTTGTGTACGGTCAGTGGAGCGCTTGTTATTGGAAGTAGCCTATGACGGCAGGGGATTCAAGGGATTCGCATTTCAACCTGCCCAACGCAGTGTAGCAGGTGAGCTGCTCAAGGCACTAAGAAGGGTACTCCCTGAAGTTGGAGAACTGGTTTGCGCAGGAAGAACCGATGCAGGGGTGCATGCTTGGGGGCAAGTAGTCCATGTAGACGTACCAGAGAATACAGACCTCGCCAAATTGCGAGCTTCACTCAATGCCTTACTTGCACCGGAAATCGCAGTAAGGGGGGTATCTATAGCATCAGAGGGATTCCATGCTCGTTACTCTGCCAAAAAGCGACACTATAGATATGCTCTTTTCAGTTCGACAAACCCTGATCCTTTCCTTTACGGTAGAGCTTGGTATATAAATGAGCAAGTTGATATGGCTTCCATGAACCTTGCTGCAGATGCTTTGCTTGGAGAACATGATTTTTCTGCATTCTGCCGGAAACCGAAGGACAGACATGATGAGGCACTCATTCGTCGAGTGCTCATGGCTCGTTGGAGCAGAGCTCGGTATCCCCTTGTTTTGATGGCCGATGCAGAGGATTCGTTAGGACGAGAGCGTCAAGGAGAGCTGTTTTACTTCGACATCATGGCTAGTTCCTTCTGCCATCAAATGGTACGGTCAATCGTAGGCACCTTGGTGGAGATAGGGAAGGGCAAGAGAAAGCCAGGAGAGATGTTGACCCTGCTCTCTTCGGGAGATCGATCTCTAGCGGGTCCGCTTGCTCCCCCTTACGGTCTGTACCTAGCAGGGGTACGTTATTGACTTTTGCCTCCTCTAGTCCTATTCCTTGACCTTTTTATAATTCTCTATAATTCTTGAGTTTTCTTGGGTGTCTCTTGGGACAAGACACTACAAAGGTGCGCAGGAAAGGTATACAGACTTGCTATCGTCTTCAGAGCAGTGTCTTGGCAGGCAGAGATCTCGGTCTCTTCTCGCAGATAGTTTGCAGATAGATGGTCTTGCAAGCATCTGGTAGCTGGCGATTGGTGGAGAAGGTAAAGTTTAGGCAAGAATCTTATTCTATGAACGTTGTCGTCTGCGCCAAACAGATCCCCGATCCAGCAGCCCCAGGCTCCTTCGATCCCATCACCAAGACCCTTGTCCGTGAGGGGAAGTTGATCCTGGACGACTCCGACTCCTATGGAGTG
>JAMDDE010000020.1:0-72410 GCA_023489235.1 Actinomycetota bacterium
TCATCCTGGGATTGGGACATCGCTACCCGAACCCCAAAATCTCGTCCCCAACGTATACCTAACAAGTTTTCCCTTGGACATTACCGGCCAAATATCACCGTGTGAATCCTTGCATTCAGCCGATAACCCGCTGCAGAGATACCTACCACAAGACAGCGAGTACATCCATCCACAAGCAGTTCAACGCGGCGGTGTTCGAATAGCTAGACGTGAAAGATGGACGAGGACGCCACGAGGAGTGTCCTTTTCGAGGACATCTTCGATGTGACCGAGTTCGAATCCGGAACACGAGAGCGGATGACGGGAATCGAACCCGCACCACCAGCTTGGAAGGCTGGAGCTCTACCATTGAGCTACATCCGCATTAGGTGAGCTGCTAGGCAAGATTACACTAACTGCAACAATACCAGTAATGATACCGTTGATAGGGAGAGATGCAACATAGCACTTTGCTGAAGTTCATTTGAGGTTTATTCAGCAATTAGTGTTCTAACTAGCGCTATGGAGGGGGGCAACTTGGTTCGTCTTTATGTGGACGTCATAAAAAATTATGATCGTTCAAGAGATAAAGGGATGTAGTGGGGAAGCATGGGAAGTACCAATCCACTAAGTAAGCCTGTGAGTAGTAGGTCGTTGCGAATTGTATCGTTAACAGCGGCTATAGTCACCTACCTGCTCATTATCCTGGGTAGTACTGTTCGGGTAACCCATTCTGGAATGGGATGTCCTGGTTGGCCACTTTGTTATGGGCAGATAGGTCCAGTGGATCGCTTTCATTCAATCATGGAGCAATCTCATCGTTACCTAGCCACAATAGTTACAATACTAGTGTTTATTACTGCTTGGATAGCATGGAAACAAGCTAGACGGATAAAAAGGGTACTCATACCTGCACTAATTTCTGCTGGGGTAATCCTTCTCCAAGTCCTCCTGGGAGCAATTACCGTAATAACACACAACGCTCCAATTACTGTGGCTCTTCATCTAGCCACAGGAATGCTGGAATTAGGTATCGTAACCACAGTAGCGGTAAGCGCCTATATCGACCCTGATAATAAAAGAACAGAGGCTTTGGATTACTTGAACGATAAACACTATGGCAGTTTCAGGGCTTACGGGATATCTGCCGTGGTAGCCATCTTCATAATCATCATTTCTGGATCGATCGTGGTTGATGGAGGAGCAGAAAGATCTTGCCCCACCTGGCCACTATGTAATTTCCGAGACACTACCACTCCCTTGGTGGTCATACAATTGGTCCATCGAGGGGTAGTATTACTCGGGAGTATGGTCGTACTCCTTGTAGTGATGCAAGCTTGGAGGCGGTGGACCTTACCCATGGTACGCCCACTGGCGCTCATAGTCTTGTGCATCCTGATGTCTCAAGTTACAGTTGGCGCCTTCGATGCTATCCTCAAAGCACCTGCATCTCTACAGGACATCCATTTGGCTTTAGCTAGCGCTCTTTGGGTTGCAGTAGTCTCTTTGGTAACCGTTGTCTGGAGCGCTTTTGTCGATCAACGAATCCAAAAAAGACAGCTCATCCTCGGCCATACTCCAGTTGCCCCACTTGCGCTGGATGACTCGCACTCATCCAAAAGCATGATCAAAGGTACATAGTCTAATTGCTTACCCTACAGAGGAATAGCTCCTGATAGGCCATCAAACAAGGCACAATAAGGGGTTCCGACGCGAAATTATGAGGGCAGTTGCAGTATTTCTGAGTAGTCAAGAAATAAAGTTACCTATTAGCGTAGAGGATCATGGAACAGTAATTGCGGCGGCTGAACCATCTAAGTTAAGTTCGGTCTGGATGGGAGAGGTAAACACTTGCGACGATTCAGACGATTCAATTGTAGGACTGAGAGGTGAACGACTCCTACAAAACTCACGGCGAAAAGCACCAAACTATGATGTGACAAGTCACAAAGCAGGAGAATATGGGCATTAGTTGATACGCATTAGTTGTGTGCTGAACAACAAGTAAACATATACAATACTAACGCAGCTTATAAGCAGGATAGACTCACTAATAGAAAGTGAGCAATGTCATGGACAATGAGGAGAGATCCGAGGGAACAAAGATGTCAAGGCTTTTTGGCATGATCAGCGCTGTACTCCTAACGAGTTTACTAGCCAGTGGGTGTAGTAGTAGCTCTACTACTACAAAACAACCCACCGAACCAAAGACCTCATCAGCAACCCAGCCAATAAAGGTAACCTCTACCACCCAACCATCAGATACGACCTCGTTCTGCACAGCACTAGCTCATTTTGGTGGAGAAATGTCGATGATATCGCAAAAAATTCCCACCGGCTCAACAATGCTAGCTGCAGTCGCAACTGGACGCAGCGAGCTTGCAACTATACAGACAGAAGCACCTAGCTCGATTCGACCTGAGGTAGAACAACTTGTCGCACTTTGGTCTCCCGCCCTCTCCGCTATGTCGGTATTTGCAAGCCAGCCAACCAAAGCCAATTTTTCAAAGATGGCATCTGTTCAGTTTAAAGCACTAAACTACTCCGATACAACCGGAGCTGGCATTATCAAATGGCAAATGTCCAACTGCGCTCATGCTCACCCATGGACTGCTACCTTATCGGGCATGTAAGAAAGCTACCTTGCTCTTAACTCTGGCAATTCCAGAGAAAATATATGAGACGGTTAGCAGCTTCATTATCTTTGTATTGTTAAACAATCTATGACCTAGCTATTACATGTTATATATAACTATGCACGAATTATTTCTTACCAGCTATCCTAAGATATTCTACCTATAACAAACTTGTCCATATGCCTTTTATATCTGTGTAAGAAAGAATTGCCTCCCAGCCCATCTCTCGTCCTATACCAGATGCCTTCATCCCGCCCCAAGGTGCAGCTGCATCCAAGAAGGGAGGGAGATTTATCCACACAGTACCCGCCTTTATTTGATTAGCTAAACGATTAGCCGTAGCTATGTCACGAGACCAAATCACCGCTGCTAACCCATATTCAGTATCATTTGCCCGATTAGCGAGTTCTTCAGGGTCATCATATGGAATCACACTAAGCACAGGACCAAATATCTCTTCTCTTGCAATAGTCATAGAATCATTTACACCAGTAAACACAGTAGGCTTATAGAAAAATCCGTTTGCTAATCTTTCATCATCAGGTCTTGACCCCCCAGTAATCAAAGATGCCCCTTCATCTTTGCCTAATTTTACATAATTATCAACACGTTCAAGATGTTCTTGAGAAACCAATGGACCAAGATGAGTTTCGGGATCAAGTCCGTTACCTAGTTGCATACTACTAGCAACAACTGCCATTTTCTCTGCAAATTCGTCTGCACGTTTACGATCAACATAGAAGCGTGTGTATGCTGCACATACCTGTCCGCAATTGAGCAAACCCCCCATAAGGTTTCCCTCTAAAATAGAATCTATATCTACTTCTGGAGTTACTATACTAGGAGCTTTACCACCTAGCTCAAGTGAAACACGAGCTAGACGTTTACCGGCTTCTGAGGCAATTTCTCGTCCAACCTCTGTAGAACCAGTAAAGGATATCTTCGCAACCAAAGGGTGTCGGGTTATTGCTCGACCAACTGATGGACCTCCCGTAACTACATTGACTACTCCCTTAGGTACTCCGGCTTCAACGCACAGATCAGCAAGACGAAGTGTAGAAAGTGAGGCTTGTTCCGGCGGTTTCAATACGACCGTATTGCCAGTAACTAAAGCTGGCGCCAACTTCCATGAGGCAATCATAAATGGAAAATTCCATGGAGTTATAAGGCCGCATACTCCAAGTGGTTCTCGACGGTTGCGATAATCTACTCCCGGCATAGAGAGCGGTACAGTTGTGCCATGGATTTTCGTAGCCCAACCAGCATAATAACGAAAATGCTCAATTGCATTTGGAATAGATATTGCCCTACTAATGCCAAGAGGCTGGCCCTGATCTTCAGTCTCCAATCTAGCTAGCTCCTCGGCGTTCTCTTCTATAAGGTCAGCAATCCTCCACAGCAGTCTTCCTCGCTCTGCAGGAAGCATACTAGCCCATGCAGGAGATTCAAATGCTACTGCTGCAGCACGAACAGCTGAATCAACATCTGAATCTGTAGCCTCAGGTATGGTAGCTAATAGCTCTCCAGTGGCAGGATTTATAGAGTTAAAAGTCTCTCCATCTGATGACTCAGTCCACTCGCCATCTATCAACATCTTTACAGACATTATTCCCCTCCTATAATAATTGATAAGTTACATACTTATACCTGTTAATGGCTAAAATATTCTTATGCTGTTTAATAAATAATTCTTATATATAAGGATTAACTAATGTTAAAGATTAACTATACAACACAATGGTTAAATATCTTGTAAAGAATCTTCTATACTAAAGCAGATGATGTGGATTTTTTACTGTACCATCTTGGAAACGTTCAATCCGAAAAGCACTAAGATCAAAGTGGCTTTCTCCGTGAATCACTAGGTTGGCAACCACGTCTCCAATGGCAGGGGCAATACCAAAACCGTGACCACTCATTCCAGTGGCTATCACCAACCCAGTAGGGCGAGCACTTGTATCTATGACTGGCAGGGCGTCGGGTGTTCCATCTATGGTACCTGTCCAGGCCAGAGTAACATCCCAATCAAAGTTAGGAAAGTAACTTCTTATTACCCTTATTGAATTTTCTATATCCTCATAATTAGGTGCGTAATCATTATTACGTTGCTCTCCCCTAAAAACCTGCAATAACTCATAAGGATGAATCCTTAGGTACTCACGGTTCTTCCAATACATAGATGCTGAGTGCCGAAAATGGGTAACCGACATGAGGGATCGAATAGTTCCTGCATCTATCTTCACATCCCCTCGACCACCAGTAGATAGCACAACATTCCCAGAGCGGGCTTGTCTAAAACCAATCTCCCCTGTCCATACACAAGCTTGGGTGAAACTTGGCACAACCGTGGTCAAAGCAACAGTCTGACGGACAAACTGAACAGGAAGATCCACCCCAACACCTTTCAGTAAGGCTCCCGAACCTACTCCTGCAGCAACTACTACAATAGGGGTAGCTAGGAAAGTATCCTTTGACTGAACCCCCACTACTCGACCTGCTGCGGTCACAATGGCATCTACAGGAAAGTCCTCGTATACCTCTACTCCCAAGTTGCGTAGCCGACGAAGGTATGCTGCTACTACTTTAATTGGGTTGGCCTGACCATCACTGGGAGTCACGATCCCCATCAAGTACTTACCTTGAAAACCAGGAATTATCTGGTCTATTTCCGCAGGAGAAGCAATCTTGCTATCCAACCCAAACGATCTAGCCATGTCTATCCAGCGTCTATACTCTTCAGCACGCTGTGGACTATTCGTCAAACGAAGATTCCCTCCTTGAAGCCACTCGATATCAAAATCCAACTTCTTTTCAAGTTCACGCCACTTCCTATTGGCTTCGATCATCAACGGAAGCTCCTCTGGTGCTCTACCTTGTTGGCGAACGAATCCCCAGTTCCGCATGGACTGCGCCGAACCTACCTTATTGCCCTCAACAAGAACTACCAGCATTCCTCGAGAAGCCAACTCGAAAGCAGTGGAAAGACCGATTACCCCGCCTCCTATGACCACTGCATCTGCTTTGCTGACTGAAGACTCCGAAGATAACCGTCTCAGCACAGGATTGGAATCAGCCATCCAGATAACGATCTCTCTCCCAATCAGTGACTACTGATCCCCAAAGAGACAGCTCCCGATAACCCAGGGATACAAAGACTTCGAGAAACTCACCTAGTAATTTTTTAGCAAATTCATCATTGCTTATGTCCTTTAGAGCCGACTCCAAACTAGTTGGTAAAGACAAGAGTTCTTTACGCTTATAGGCATCTCCATCAATCCGAGTAGGAGGCCGCATTCGTTCTTTTATACCATCCAATCCAGCAGCTACACACGCTGCAATCAATAAATAGGGATTAGCGTCGGCAGCACCTCCCCTCCACTCCAGTCGATTAGCTTTCCCATGGCCATAAATAGCGCGAACTGCAACAGTCCTGTTATCTATCCCCCAACAAATTGAGGTGGGGGCAAAGCTGTGATCGTCTACTCGTTTGTAAGCGTTTACAGTTGGGGCTCCTAAGGTAGCAATAATAGGAGCATGCTCAAGGAGTCCTGCTAAATAATATCCCATTAAATCTTCATCCAGCCCCTCAAGATGAGAGGTAGAGAATGCATTGATACCTTGAGTATCATTCAATGATTGATGCACATGAAATCCTGAACCTGAGTAACCAGAAAATGGTTTAGCCATAAATGTTGCCTTATATCCAAACTCATGAGCTATTTCCTTGACAGCCATCTTGAAACGTATGCTATTATCAGCAGCTTCTAGCGCATTTGAATAATGAATATTCACCTCTACCTGAGCAGGACCATACTCTGTATTACAGGCCTCGATTACTACTCCCATCTCCTCTAGGGAACTACGGATCTTCCTAAGAACTGGCTCCAAGAGAGCCCCTCTTTCCATGCTGTAGCATTCAAGTGCTTCATAAAGAGGAGCACCAGACGAGTCAAGCAAATAAAACTCTAATTCTGGACCTATAATACTTTCATAGCCTATCCGTAAAGCCTCATCTGCTACTTTCTTGCATATGTGACGAGTACTAACTGCAACATATTCACCATTCCTTTCTCGACAGTCGCAAATAACCGAGGCCGCACCTACGCGCCAAGGTATTATACGAAATGTTGCAAGATCTGGAACAGCGATCATATCAGGATAGCCAGTATCAAAATTTGTGTACCCAATGTTCTGGATAACATCGCACTGCCGCCCCCAGACAAGTGCAGCATTGGCAAGCTCAAAACCCTTGTACGCCGTCTCCAGAAAATGTGTTGTCGGTATCCTTTTCCCTCTAGGAACTCCTTGAGCATCTGGGAAAAAACACTCTATGGTGTGTATTTCGCGTTCCTTGCAAATTGCTGCTATTTCATCTAGCTCCACTGCTCTCCTCCCCTGAATGCTTACTCGCAGTACGACTCGGCAAGGTCTATCATGAAAATTCCCCATACTTTCCTGGCTGGTCATCGAAATGGGAACAACAAAGCTGCCACTCTCGAAGAGCAATAACCTAAGTTCCTCAAATACCTCGATCAGATACCTCTGACCCTGCCAGGAATCCAATCGGTTCCAGCCAATGGAACACCAGCCATAGCTGCTGCCTCGATAGTGAGAGCACGCAAATCTTCACTCTCGAGATTATGAACATTGCTCTTGCCACACGCCTTGGCAAGAAGGGTCATCTCCATGACCATTGCATTTAGAAAATTTTCCACTCGCTCTGCTGCAGCTTCCACCTCTAGCCTCTCCACAAGCTCAGGTTCCTGAGTGGTTATACCAACTGGACACATACCCGTATGACAGTGGTGACAGAAACCAGGGGCAGTACCAAGCCTGTCGTAGTCTTCTAGGTAGATCGGAGCATTGCAGTTGAGGGCGATCAATGCCGCAGTGCCAATAGCCACGGCATCGGCACCTAGAGCCAAGGCTTTGGCAGCATCTGCGCCATTCTTTATGCCTCCCGACACGACAAGATTGACCACTCCATACAGACCCATATCCTCCAGCGCTTGACGTGCCTGAGACACAGCGGCAATAGTCGGTATACCCGTATGATCAAGGAGTAACTCCGGTGAGGCTCCTGTAGCACCCTCCATACCATCTATTACAATTACGTCTGCACCAGCCTTAGCAGCTATCATTACGTCTTCGCGGACTCTACATGCAGGCATCTTGACAAAGATAGGAACTTGATTATCTGTAGCTATACGAAGCTCTTCAAGCTTAACCTCCATATCATCTGCTCCCAGAAAGTCTGGGTGCCTTACTGCAGAACGTTGATCAATTCCCTTGGGTAGAGTGCGCATATCGGCAACGCGATCAGCCACCTTTGCACCTGGTAAGAGTCCACCAGTCCCTGGTTTGGCACCTTGTCCCATTGCTACCTCAATTGCATCTGCCTGACGAAGGTGCTCCAAATCAAGTAGATAGCGCGATGGGGTCATTTGATATACCAAGAGGGTCGACTCTTCACGCTCCTCGGTCAGCATCCCCCCTTCTCCCGTACAAGTGCAAGTGCCCACCGATGACGCTGCTCGTCCTAGAGCGGCTTTGGCATTCCAAGAAAGTGCCCCAAAGGACATCGAGGTGATATACACAGGGATCGACAGATCGAGTGGCCTAACGCATCCGTGTCGTCTCCCCAAGACTGTTCTTGTCTCACAGTTTTCTCGATAACCTTCAAGTGGCATCCTAGTCATAGCTGCAGGTAAAAATACAAGATCATCCAATCGTGGTAACTGGCGATGCAAGGAGAAACCGCTTATCCTATATCGACCAAGATCTGCTTTGGCTTGGATCTCCTCTATGACGTAGCGATCCCAAATTGGGCTTTCTCGCATTCCCCCACCATTACGTCCAGGGAGATCCCCACTTCCTGCTCGCTCAGCTCCACTCATATGCTCCTCCAAATCCGTCCTTCATGCTTATCGAAGTACCACAGCCGCCCCTCCGCTTCGATCTTTCGGATAGGCTCTTGTGGCCATGGCAAACCCAATTGCTCGAAGTCTTTGCTAAGCTCTCGCAGGTCGGCTTCATCAAGTTCGCGTTCGAGGGCATCTGCACCAAGACTTGCCACTGGGCCAGCAACAAATATCCGACCTTCATACATAGAGGCACCCAGGGCATCACCAGCTCCACCCAGGGCAACAAGCTTGCCCCGATGCGCCATGAACCCTGACATAAAACCAACCGATCCGATTACGAATATGTCTCCGCCTTTCATGGCTATGCCAGTACGAGGACCACCATCACCCTCGATGATGATCGTTCCTCCGCGCATACCGGCTCCAGCTGCCCAGGCAGTAGAACCCTTGACAACAATTCGCCCCGATGCCATTGCCTCTCCGAGTCCCCACCCTGCATTACCATGGACAACAATGTTCGCACCGGCATTGAAACCACCGCAGTAATACCCTACGCTCCCCAGGAAATGAATCTCACATGAAGATGACTCGAGCCCAATCCCAAGGTTGTGACGTGCACGAGGATTGTGCACTACTACATAAGAATGAAACTGAGAAAGATTGCGTAACTGACGATTCAGCTCTTGGGCGTCTAGACCTTCAGCATCAATATGAACAGCATCGGGCATAATCTCAGGTAATTGAGTTTCTGTAGAGGTATCGTTAGGCACTGTAAGCACTCTTTTCTCTCTCGGTTGCCGCTTCTACGGGCCACACGGTCACCGAACCTTCCCGAACGTATTCAGTGACTAATTCGGTATCGAATACCTGTCTCAAAGCTTGTTCCTCTGTAGCCATGGCCACAGTGCTGCCTACTTCGGTCACCACAAGTGGCTTTATAGCTAACGGATCGGTAGCGCAACCAATAGCTGTATCGGTCGCAAGTAGGTAGGTGAATACTCCATCCAACTCAGCAATCGACTTCCATAAAGCTTCCCTAAGGGTCTTTCCTTCTGAAAGCTGTTCAGCAATGTATACAGCAATGAGTTCAGAATCATTTTCGGTCAGGAATTTAAGCTTTCTTTGAGACATTAGATGTCTCATTTTGTAATAGTTGGTTAACTGACCATTATGAACAATAGCTACGTCCAGATAGGGCCTAGCCCAAAACGGATGAGATAGCTCTACATCGACTGTTGACTCGGTGGCAAGACGAGAGTGAGCCAACCCATGAGTACCGATGAAATTAAGGATACCATGGCAAGCTGCTACCTCCTCTGCTGTCCCTACGTCCTTTATTATCTCTAGTCGTCTCCCCATAGAATGCACATAGGTTCCTTCCACTGATTCAATTGCATCCAAGAGCAGTGCTGGTGGTTCAGAACAATTAACCAATATTCTGAGAAACGTTCCACTGCCATTCACACCATTAGTCATCTGTGGTTCGCTAACAAATCTCCCTCGAACTGCAGTGACATTATGCTCAATATTTTCAATTGCTATATCAGGATCTACTCCTCGAGCAAGACGAGCCCGCACTATGATCATATCTTCAGCCAACTCTTCACCATATAAAGCAAATCCAGTTGAGTCAGGTCCCCGATGAACCATAGCGCTTTCAGAAGCAGTAAGAAGTTGCCCTATCAATCCAGTACCATTGAGTATAAAACCACATTGGCCACACACGTCATATATCTCCTATATTTCTCTTCCCGTGTTCTTATATCCTTGGAGGCTTTTGAGAAGTGACTCAGAGGCCTCCTCTATGTGTTTTTTAAGCAATTGCTCTACAGCAAGACAGTCGCGAGCTATGAAAGCATCTACTATCTCCCTATGTTCAGCAACCATATTGCTAACTGCTCCAACATTATGGGTGTAATAACCGAACATTAAGAGAACTGAGTTGTGAGCCCAAAGATCACAGAGCATCTCATACATTCGTCTATTCGGACACTGCTCCACAAGCGAGGTATGCAAGTCAAAATTGCTTTTGAAAGCAGTGATTACATCTACTGGATATTCACGCTCATGTTTGGACTGAATGGCCTCAATACGCTCCAACTGTTCAGGTGTAGCTGATTCGCAGGCCAATCTCGCTGCAAACGGCTCGATGATCCACCGGAGTTGATAAAGATCTCCGGCCTGCTCGGGAACAAGTCCTTGAACGAACATGCCCTTCCCTGGCACCGTGTAAACCAAACCTTCTCGTTCGAGACGAAGCAGTGCCTCCCTGAGTGGAGTTCTGCTCACTCCTAAACTTGCTGCTAAACGTTCTTGGAATAATCGGGTGTCAGGGAGTAGTTCCCCGGTAGCTATCATTTCACGCAACCGCTCATGCACCTCGTTAATCAAACGGGTATCGGATCGCTCCAGAGGTCGTGGCATATCATTTCCTCCTATACAGGATTCTGAATTCAAACTCTTACCGAGTTTTTTTGAACAGAACCCTGTTGTCAAGCCACTCCAGCTGCTCACCCTATATCACCCTCACGTAACTGCTCAACCATCTCGGGAACAGCAAACTCCACATTTGTCTCGGATCTAACCGTCAAGCTATGGTTCTCATGAGCTAGATTCCATATGGTCAATGCAGACCCACAGGCTACCCAACCAATCAAGTACCAAATCCATTGATTATCAGGAGCGGAAACCTTGTATATGCTTCCAAAGATCCCCCCGGCTGAAACTACAAAACCGACCAATACGGCCACTACTAAACTGAAGCGTCGAGCATAATTCCATAAACCAGGTATAGCGCCTATGGCAATAGTGGCGTAGACAACCACTAAGCCAAGACCACCTAATCCAGCCATCCACGCAAATAGCGGAAAATACTGTGGAGAGCCATGTAGAGGAAAGACACCTTTGTCCAATCGCACTAACACTACAAAAGCCACCCCAACTAGTACTTGAAAAATGATGGCGTTTACTGGTGTACCCCACCTGCGATTCACTTTGGCGAAGGTAGACGGAATACGTCTATCTCGAGCCATGGCAAAGAGACCTCGGGTGGTTGCTACTGCTGCTCCAAGGCCAACAGCCATAATATCCAAAATGACTACTATGTTAAGAAGATCGAAAATTATGGAGTTTCCAAAATTACCTGACGCTCCCAAGGTGAACAGTGGTGCTGGGTTAGCAGCCCATTTCGCAACGTTGAGCCCAAAACCAATATCTTGAGCGTAAGCACCTACTACGAAGATTACTCCTACCACTACTACTGAACCAATAATCGCTAGTGGCACTGATTTCTTGGGATGAGCGGTCTCTTCTCCAAGGTTAGCAGCTGATTCAAATCCTACGAATAATAGAATGGCGTAGATAATGCCAAAAAATATTCCCGACCATCCATCAGCAGAAGCAGTCGGATTGAATGGTCTAATTGTGTTTCCTCCATGACCTCCTCTGATAATTACAGAGATCAAAAACCCAACTACAAATAGAACAGAACTGAATACCAAAGTCAGCTGTACCCTTGTAGAGATACGTACACCAAAATATAAAAAGCTAAAGAGTAGTATTGCATAGATTAAATCTAGCAACCAATAAGGAATACCTACCCCATAAGTAGAGCGTAGGAAGTCAGAAGTTATGCCACCGACCACTACTACAATGGCACTAGCTAAAATCATTGTACAACCGTAATAAAGCCAACCAGCTACAAAGCCAATCCTCTTGCCGAGCCCATCAGTAACATAATCATAAAGAGCTCCTGCAGCATGAATACGTTTTGAATACGCAGCTATTATCCACCCAATCGCCCCAATTCCAATCCCAGCTAGGATGATGGCTAAAGGAGTTGCTATTCCTGCTCCTTTGCTAGATGCGCCAGCCCCTACTACTAGTGGAATTAACAAAGCGGATGAGAACACCGGACCCATGAACCCTACTGACTGGGCAATAGCATCTATCACCCGTAAATGATGCTCACCAAGCTGTTCATTTGCTCGTCTATCAATCGAGGAGGACACATTGACACCCCCACCATCTGCCATCCTTAAAACCCCCCGTGCTCAGATCTATTGAATACTGAATACAGAATGTAACTCTTACATAACTTGTATGGGTTGTCAAGAATCAAGAGAAAGCCGACGATCCGAGGCATCTAGTTTGGATCGGCAATAACTCCCGTTGCCGTCTCTTACCTCGGATACTCGAACCCAGACTCGTGGCCAAGTTCACTCAGTAGCTCGCTCTCCCTCTCCAATGCAGAGGCCCTGCTGCTCTGGTGGGTCGTGGTCATCGTTTTTCTAGCCAGATCGAACTAGGAACACTACCGATTGGTGTGCCAAGAGCAAGGCGGCAGGAGAACTAGGTGCACCGGCAGTAAGAGATATCGTGTTCTACAGCATCCTCGGAGACAGTGGCTTCCATACCATCCTCTCGGTCCTGCACGGCTTTGAGGCCCCCATGGTCCTCCGCCGTGTCCACGATGCTGACCAGCTATGCTAGGAGGGAGTATCAGGCCACCTACCGAGACAAGCTGGCTTATTGAAACATTTACTGGATCGAGTAGATCTGCATTGCCACCAACACTAGTAAGGACTAGGCAAACTCACACTCTCGAATTCAATCCAGTCTTTGCATTGCAATCTCTGCTACAGCTTGAAATTGCCAAAACAAGCATCAACTAAAGTCGATGCAAACCATTCTGCCGCCCAACCATCAGATACAGCCTCGTTCTGTACGGCATTAGCTCATCTCGGTGTACAAATACCAGTGATATCGCAACATATTCTCACTGGCTCGACAATACCAACCACAGTATTGAGCTAGGGCCAGTAAGCGTTTAAAGAGCGTTCAAAATAGTATCAGCTGAACTGACCGTAACACCTGACCCCGGTTCTACATTGAGAAGCTTGATCACTCCATCCTCGATGATGGCCGCATACCTCTGGGAACGAGTACCCATACCGAACGAACGACCATCGAGCTCCAAGCCCATCTGCTTGGCAAAGTCACCGTTGCCATCGGCAAGCATCACTATATTGTCCCCTACGCCTCTAGCCTTGCCCCACGCATCCATCACAAATACATCGTTAACAGCTATACAAGCAATAAGACTCGCACCTTTTGCCTTCAGTTTGTCTGCGGAAACGACAAATCCTGGTAGGTGTTCATCCGAACAAGTGGGAGTAAATGCTCCTGGCACAGCAAACAACACTACTCGACCACGGCCTAGGACATCCCCAGTTTGAACTGGTTGAGGTCCATTGGGACCCATAGTCATAACCTGTACGTCAGGAACGCGATCTCCTACTTTAGCAGCCATAATTACTCCTTCCTACGGTTAACCTTAGTTTATCTTAACCTCATTGCCACCATCTACGCTCTCAAGTTCACGCTCTTGGATTCGGGCTTTTGGTCAACTCGGGATCACGCTTCACCACGGGCTCCAATATCCTCTCCACTTCGGCAAGCAAATCACTGCTTAACGATATGCCCACAGCACTCACATTCTCCCTGATCTGTTCTGGACGAGTGGCCCCGACAATCGCAGAGGAGATACCGGGCTGGGATAGTACAAAGCCAAGTGCCAACTGCACTGGGGTCATCCCTGCCTGACGGGCCAGATCAGCAACGCGGCCAACACGGTCCAATGTATCCGCATCCATGTAGCGACTGATGAAACCCCTCCCTTGGTCATCGGTGGCACGGGAATGAGGGGGTGGAGGCATATCTTTGCGGTACTTGCCAGTAAGTACCCCTTGAGCCAAAGGAGACCAGACTATCTGCCCGATCCCTTCTCGGCGGCAGAGAGGCAAAACTTCTGCCTCTATCACGCGCCAGAGCAAGGAATACTGTGGTTGGTTAGAGACTATGCGGTCAAAGCCCATCTCCTTCGCTATTGCCAAAGCTTCAGCTATCTGCTCCGCTCTCCACTCCGAAACGCCTACATACAGAACCTTTCCCTGTCTCACCAGATCATCGAAAGCTCTCAAACTCTCCTCGAGAGGTGTCTCATAGTCAAAGCGATGTGCTTGGTAGAGATCGACGTAGTCGGTTCTCAACCTCCGTAGGGAGGCATGACACGACTCTTTTATATGCTTTGCTGACAGACCTCGATCATTCTTTCCCGGCCCAGTAGGCCAATACACCTTGGTGCACAACTCAATCGATTCTCGCCTAACGCCAGCCAAGGCATCTCCAAGTATCTCTTCAGCTCTGCCCATGGCGTATACATCAGCGGTGTCAAAGGTAGTGATGCCCTCCTCCAAAGCTGCGTGTACGCACTCTTTGGCTTGATCCGCTTCGACTTGACTGCCGTGGGTGATCCAGTTCCCATAGGCAATCGCAGATACATACAGACCACTACGTCCAAGGTGACGATATTCCATGATTTTCAGGCTATCAAGTAAAACATGAGGTAGAGGTCGATCCGGATCGGTCAGCAGCACAGAGGCTTGCAGATGCTCCTAATTGGCAGGCAGTACAGACCAAGGATCATATCCACCTCTTGGGATGGAACTTGGCATATGCTAGAACTTCAAATGTTGTTGCCACTTCCAAACAGCCTCTCTCCTTCGAGAGTCAGCACTTACAAAGAATGCCCACTTGCCTTTAAATTCCAATTCATCGACAAGCTACCTCAAGCTCCATCTCCATGGGCAATAAAGGGCACCTTGGTCCATGCTGGCCTCGAGAGTCTCTTCTTCAACTTCTCTCCGCCGGAGAGGACCTTGGCTAGAGGACTCGACGCTCTGACAAAAGCTTGGTCGTATATGCAAGAGAGCGAGGAGGTTCGCTCTTTGGGAATGACCAGGGAAGAATCACAAGAGTTCTTTGAAGATGCACGTCTTCTGCTCAGCAATTACTTCCTCATGGAAGATCCCAACCTGGTGAACGTTGTGGGAGTAGAACTTGCTCTTGATGCAAGAATAGGCAGTGTGCACTTAAAAGGCATAATTGATCGATTGGATATAGAGGAGAATTACGGTTTTGTAGTAACCGATTACAAAACTGGACGTGTGCCACCTCAAGCAAATGAACGAGCTCGTTTGAATGGAGTACATCTCTACGCTGCTCTATGTAAATCAGTGCTAGGCGTACTACCCCTCCGAGTCCAGCTCCTTTACCTTAGGGACAAGGTAACCATCTCTACATCCCCTACAGAACAAACCATGAGAGGAACGATAGGGCAGTTGAATGCCGTCTGGTCCGCTGTCGAGAAAGCATGTACAACCAATGACTTTCGTCCTAGGCCATCCCGGCTATGTACGTTCTGTTCCTACCGGCACCTCTGCCCGATTCATCAAGGGTGATCAAATCTTGAGCAGTGAAAATCCAAGACAATCCAGCACAGGTAAGTCGTTGACCTCGTCTCTACGGCTAGCTGTCGATGAATTCGACGAGGCTATCGACCAGGTATTCGATCTGTTGCGAGGTCGCCAATGGGTAGATTACATATTTTATTGGGCATCTGCACTTGGAGACCACGGTTTGCTGTGGACCATACTAGCCACATTAAAGGCTCTGCGACCTGGAAAGCTATCTGAACGCTCAGCTATACGTGCCGTAGTAGCAACTGGCACTCAATCTGTTGTAGTTAATCTAGGTCTCAAGTCAATCTTTCGTCGCCACAGACCACCTAATGACAATGACCATCCTCTCCATGTCCGGGTACCAATGACCAGTAGTTTCCCTAGCGGTCACGCCACTGCCGCGTTCTGTGCAGCCAATCTGTTGGCTGAAGGAGATAACCTTTGGTTACTGTACTATTCTTTGGCTACTGTTGTAGCGCTAAGTCGCATCCACGTGCGTATGCACCATGCCTCTGATGTCTTAGGTGGTATAGCCATCGGGCTGCTACTAGGAAGAATTGCCAGAAAAGTTGCTCCTCTTGCTCCTCTGAGCTCTACCATCAAGTGATCTATGTAATCCTTGTGATCGAGTGGCTGGAGAACGGTTAGATGCTGAAGAGGTCTGGAATCCTTGGGATCTCTGGAATGTCAGCTCATCTACAGACGTTAGCCATGGTAATGAAAACAACTAGCTTCTCTGTAACCTTCGATTATCGCTGTCCATTCGCACGCAATGTAAACGAGCATATAGTGGCTGGCCTCCAAGCCGGAGCCACCTGGGAGGTCACTTTTCTCCCCTTCAACTTAGACGAAACGCATGTGGAAGAAGGCGAACCCTCTGCTTTCGAGGATCCCGTAAAGGTGACCAATACTCTAGCTCTACAAGCAGGGGTTGTGGTAAGGGATACCTTACCAGATAAGTTCTTGGATGTTCATCTCGGATTGTTCAGAGCGCGCCACGATGAGAGCCGTGACCTGCGTGACAAAGAGGTGATCGGCTCGGTCCTGGAAAGCTGTGGAGTGGACGCAGCAGGAGTGTTCGATGCCATGGACGAGGGTTGGCCTCTCGAGAGAGTACGGCAAGAGCACGAGAAGGTAGTCAACGATTATCAAGTGTTCGGCGTACCAACGTTCATATTAAACGATTGCGCTGTATTCGTTCGTCTCATGAACAGGCCAAAAGACGGAGTGAGGGATCCAAAGGAAGCCGTCGGGTTTATACTCGACCTCATTGCCAACAACCCAGACATCAATGAGCTAAAGCACACGACCATCTCTCACTAGGCATCTCTCACTAGGCACGATAGGAGGGAACCTCAACAACAACTTACATCTTCTCCGTGGATATAGCCTAGGATTCTCCTAGGTGCCATTGTTGCCGTTGGCAGAGCTGCTACGACAGCTCTAGGTTGAGTGGAGCTCATCTCCGGTCTATCGGAGCTCCAGCTCCTACCAGAGTAAGGGCTGGTTGCGACAGAGTGCGTCCCTACTCATGAAAATATATTTAATGTACAGTAGGAATATTGATTTGCTATTATTTCACTTGCTCGACAATTGAGCAGGGTTCGGAACAAGGGGGATAGCAACAGTGAGATGCTCGAGGAGACACCATGGCTGAGTTATTCAATGCCAGCGTTTACTTGGTCGACTCCAATATAGAGGAGGGTCGATCAGACAATATCGCCGTGTACAGCGAGGGCCGCAAGCTCAGCTATGCAGAACTGCTCTCCAAGGTTTCAGATGCTGCCAAGGGATACAAAGATCTAGGGGTGCGCCCAGAGGAAAGAGTGCTTCTCGTCATGGCTGACGAACCTGAGTTTCTAGCTGCTTTTCTCGGGGCTATGCGTATAGGGGCAATCCCCATACCAGTAAATACCATGCTGACAGCTGAAGAACTGACTCACATAGCTAAGGATTCCCGAGCTCGCTGGGCAGTTGCTAGTGCCCAGTTTGCCCCCGCGGCTATCAAGATGGCTTCTGCTTCCCCAGAAGTAGAGACCATCCTCATCACCGGACACGTAGATCTCCCCTCACTGGCAGGCAAGGGGTCGCCTACTCCAATCCGCACTGACTTACGCGTCCATCGTTGGGGCGATTTCATGGAGGGTACAGGGGACTATTTCCCTCCATACTCAACTTGGGACGAATCGCCAGGTTTTTGGTTGTACACTTCCGGTACAACCGGTAGGCCTCATGCCGCCATGCATAGACACATAGATCTAAAGGTAACAGTAGATACATATGCGCGAACTGTCCTGTCCATCTCTTCAGCAGATCGCTGTTTTTCTGTAGCAAAGCTTTTCTTCGCGTATGGGCTAGGCAACTCCATGACTTTCCCTCTTGCCGTTGGGGCCTCTACAGTACTCGACCCAGCGGCACCGACACCTGCTTCCGTAGCCAAGACAACAGTAGAGTACCGACCAACCTTGTTCTTCGGGGTACCCACATTCTATGCTGCACTGTTAGCCTCTGACATACCTCGAGATACCTTCAAATCAGTACGGTTTGGCGTTTCTGCAGGAGAACCACTCCCTGCAAGCATTTTCACTCGCTTCAGAGACCAGTTCGGCGTTGAGATACTGGATGGCATCGGATCGACAGAGGCTCTGCATATCTTCATATCCAACAAGCCTGGTGCCATACGCCCAGGAACTACCGGCACAGTTGTAGACGGTTACGAACTGCGCCTATTGGATGACGACGGCAACCCTTGTGAGCCAGGTGAGCCAGGCAACTTGGAGCTCAAGGGAGATTCAATAGCTACCGGCTACTGGTGCAATGCTGCCAGCAGCCGATACAGTTTTCGAGGAGAGTGGCTTCACACTGGGGATATGTACTCTCGAACAGAAGACGGATATTACACCTATCTATCCCGCTCCAATGACATGATCAAGGCCGGAGGTATCTGGGTCTCCCCTTCCGAAGTAGAAGCAACCTTGATCGAACATCCCGATGTGTTAGAGGTAGGGGTAGTTGGATTTCCTGACGAAGAAGGGCTCGACAAGCCAGTAGCTTGCATAGTTCCCATGCCGGGCCACAGCATTTCCGAAGAGGACATAGTTGCCTATGCTCGCCAAAAACTAGCACCCTTCAAAAGACCAAGGCGAGTAGTGGTTTTGGATGTACTACCCAAGACGGCTACAGGCAAGATACAGCGGTACAAGCTTCGCCAGTTCCTAGCCGAGAAAGGATAGACTACAAACCTCTGGATTTGCCATATGGCAGAGATCAGGGAACAACTTGGTTAAGGAACGACTTCGTCCAAGCCAGCAAACCAAGCTGCAGCATCTGATGAGAGCTCGTCATAAAGCTTGTGAAAAAGCTCAGCAGCTGGACCACCGTTCCACGATACAGGCAGTAGTTCTGCCGGAATACCAGGATCGAGGAGTGGGAAACGACGCCACTCGTGTACCAACCAACTCTTGGTAACAAATGCCTCCTCTGGACCGGTTCGAGGAGCGGAACGAAACAGCTCTATGAAAGCCCTGTAGCGATTGTCCAAGAACTCGATGTCCCAAGCCTGACGGACAAGGGCAGAGGGATCCGTCAAGGAACCGAGCTCGGCAATAAAAGAAATTGCCTTTACTTGATCGCCTAGGTCTCCTAGGATGCCAGCAAGCTCTTTCTCTCTGGAGCTGCCCAGCGGGGATACCCATGCCCCTTGGCCCAACGAACCAAATCCAGCCCATGCCAATCGAGTCCGTAGGACATGACGGTAAGGACGTCTCTCCTCGGGAACAGATATAAGTACGACCAGCCAATGGCCATCCCAACCTGCGCGAACTGGATCGAAGGAATAGATCCTCTCGCTGCCCTCCTCCAGCAAACTGCGACCATCATCGGTCAAGTACCACTTAACTGAACGTCCGCGTCGTTCTCGTGATATCCATCCAGCTCGGGCCATATTAGCTAGTGCCTGCCGACAGGCTTTTTCTTCAACACCTAGAGCAGCCAAGGCACGTACTAACGTACTCGTCCAAGTAGAATGGCCGGAGGGAAGGACGTACTCTCCAAGCACAGTAAGCAAAAGAGAACGCGCACTGGAACGACCATCCAATGACAGCCTCAAGGGAGTTCCGTCACTCATGGTTGGTCCTTGGCGAGAATGGATAGGGCGGTATTGGTGAACAAGTTGTCTAGAACTGATTCAGGGAGACCAATGTTCAATATTCCATCTACAGTTTTTTTGATCGATGGTGTAGATGGCCAGTCACTCCCAAAAATTGCCTTGTGGGAAAGGCGAGGAAGATCCGGTAAGTACTTGAGCAGATTGTGCGGGGGGATACCAGAGATCTCCAAATAAACGTTGTCGTGAGTACGTGCAAGAGTAACAGCTTCATCGGTCCACGCTGGACGCCCACAGTGAGCAAGAATGATTGACAATGAGGGGAAGTCGCAGGCAACATCATCCAGATGAATAGGGAGGGCATACTTGAGGCGTGAGTTAGCAAATATAGAGCTACCTGTATGAAACACTACTGGCCAACCAAGTTCCTCGGCCATTTCATAGCAACGATACAGACGTCGATCGTTCGGATAAAAGAACTGATAAGAGGGGTACAACTTGAGTCCCTTAGCCCCTTTCCGCTCCCAGGAAGTGAGCTTCTTTCTGTAGTTGTGTTCAGTTGCTATGTTGAGAGACACAAACGGTATCAATCGTTCAGAGTCTGCACAGTACTCGAGCACGTAGTCGCTACGAACGTCTATACCTACACCAGGGGTCTCCTGAGCTAGCACCACTGCCCTTTGTATGCCTGCTGCATCCAGCTGGGCCAGCATCATCCATATTGGTACCACCTCGTCCACCACTCCAGGAGGGGGCTCTGCTCCAGCACCATGACCCATCTCTGGATTGGAAGCTTCGATAAGATCCCTCACCACATGAGATGTAAGATCTGACATCTTGAATATGTGCACATGAAAATCTATCCTCTCCCTCGCTGAAGTCGTCTCGCTGCTCACCTACTCAAATCCTTTCCCTATACTTGATTGACGCTACATCTGTCGTAACTGACTATCAACGATGCGCCAACGGACAGAGTAAACAAGTATCTATCGCAGAACTGTAGCTGTTCCGAGAGAGCAGTGTAGGCATGTCTGTCTTGCTATGGATTGCTCTCCCTCAAGACAACCTTGCTGCCATCAATCCATGGACGTTGCTGGTTGATAGAGATCAATGCATTGGTATGCAGTCATCACTAGCCCAGGAGTGAGATGCAGAATGCTAAAATGTCTTGACGATCGTCATAACTGATATAGAATGTTAGATGTAGTTCATTTGCCTGCCAGAGGAAGGAGGGGCACTTTGGTTGATACTTTATTAGCACCCAACGTGTCAACGGATAGACCAGAGCCACACGATCTTCCCGTAGAGAGTCCTAGCGGCTCTGTAACTCTACTTGATAGGTCCATATCATTTCGGACGCATCCAGAACGTTACAGGCACTGGAAGCTCACTATTGATGGCCGAGTTGCAACCTTGGCTCTTGATGTAGATGAAGACTCCCCCATTGCTCGAGGATACGAGTTGAAACTGAACTCATACGACCTTGGCGTCGATATAGAGCTAAGGGATGCCATACTCAGATTGAGATTCGAACACCCCGAAGTGGGTGCAGTGGTGATCGCTAGCGCCAAGGACAAGGTGTTCTGCTCTGGGGCCAATATACAGATGCTTGCTTCCTCGAACCACTCTTTCAAAGTCAACTTCTGCAAGTTCACCAACGAGACACGCAACCAAATAGAAGAGGCTAGTCATTACTCAGGGCAGCACTATCTGTGCGCTGTTGGCGGTACTGCTGCTGGCGGTGGTTACGAGTTGGCTCTAGCTACTGACTACATCATCTTAGTGGACGACTCCTCTGCAGCAGTTTCCCTACCCGAAGTTCCTTTGCTCGGTGTACTTCCCGGTACTGGAGGACTCACTAGATTGGTGGACAAGCGCAAGGTGAGAAGAGACATAGCCGATGTAGTGGCCACCAAAATAGAAGGAACCAGAGGACGAAAGGCGCTGGAGTGGGGGTTGGTGGATGAAATCGTTCCTAAGAGTGCGTTTTCTTCCAAAGTTCATGAAGTGGCCACCAGGTTAGCTGACTCCTCTCCTCGTCCCAAGGATGTCAGGGGTATCAGTTTGCCTGATCCGGAGCCAGAGATCTATCCCAACTCAGTTATATATCCCTATGTACGAGCAGATATAGATCGTTCATCAAGAACGGCCACTATTACCATAAGCGCTCCAAAGGACAGTGGCCCAGTGGACCCAGAGTCAATAGCAGAGGCAGGCCCATCCTGGTGGCCACTGGCTATGGTCTCTCAGCTGGATGATCTGATCCTATGGCTTCGTTTCAATGAAGCAACTATCGGTACATTCCTGATGAAAACTCGGGGAGAGCCAGCGGTAGTGGACTCCATAGAACGAACTATGTGGACCTATCGAGACAACTGGCTGGTAAACGAAGTGATCTCGTGGATCAGATCTACATTGCGCAGATTGGAAACATCCTCTCGCTCGTTGATTGCCTTGGTCGATGAGGGAAGCTGCTTCGTCGGCACCTTGGCTGAGGTAGCTTTCGCCTGCGATCGCATCTATATGCTCACTGGCCTCTCGGATGGCGAAACTCCTCTATCGTCAGGCCATAGTTCCGACCTTCCTACAATACGGTTGACGCCAGCTAATTTCGGTCCGCTGACTATGGACAACGGGCTCACCCGACTAGAAAGTCGCTTTTTGAAAGACCCAGACCACGTGAGTGAACTAGCCGAGTACATGTACAAGGCTATTGACGCTGTCGAAGCCGATGAGCTAGGACTCGTCACCTTTGCCTTGGACGAGATCGACTGGGATGATGAGATACGCCTAGTAGTGGAGGAAAGAGCTAGCTTCTCACCGGATGCATTAACTGCAATGGAGGCCAACCTGCGCTTCTGTGGCCCAGAAACGGTAACTACCAAGATCTTTGGACGCCTTTCTGCCTGGCAGAACTGGGTGTTCCAAAGACCCAACGCTACCGGCCCTCAAGGTGCCCTTCGCTCCTACGGAACCGGGATACGACCATCTTTCGAGCATATCCGCACTTGAATGAGGAGAGTCCCGATCATGCAGTTGGTCATTGTCGCTTTGAAGCAAGTGTTTCTTTGGAGGTAAATCATGAAGGTCGATTATGCAGCTAAAATTCCCAACAATGTCAATCTAGCTGAGGACAGACAGCTCACCAGAGCATTGGAGTCTTGGCAACCAAAGTATCTGGCATGGTGGAACCAGCTTGGCCCAAAAGACTTTGCCAACAATGAAGTCTTCTTGCGCACAGCTGTAGATGTAGGACAAGAGGGATGGGCAAACTTCGGCTATGTGACCATGCCCGAGTACAGATGGGGGATATTCCTAGCTGAACCAAAGCCTGATCGTCGCATATCTTTCGGTGAACACATAGGGCAGCCTGTGTGGAACGAAGTACCTGGGGAGTACCGCTTCGATCTGCGAAGGCTGATCGCTGTACAAGGAGACACCGAACCGGCCTCTGTGGAACAACAAAGGCACCTAGGAAAGACGGCACCAAGTCTGTATGACCTGCGTAACCTCTTCCAGGTCAACGTGGAGGAAGGGCGACACCTCTGGGCTATGGTGTACTTGTTGCACCGTTACTTCGGAAAGGACGGTCGTGAAGAGGCCGATGCTTTGTTAGAACGGCACTCTGGAGATCCCGATCGTCCCCGTTTGCTAGGTGCATTCAATGAGCCAACCCCTGACTGGCTATCGTTTTACCTATTCACTTACTTCACAGACCGTGATGGGAAATTCCAACTTCACGCCTTGACAGAAAGTGCTTTCGATCCTTTGGCTCGAACTACTCAATTCATGCTCAAGGAAGAGGCACATCATATGTTCGTAGGTGCTACTGGAGTTGCCCGTGTTATCCAAAGAACTGCCGAACTCATGAAAGAGCACGATACAGATGATATCAGACAATATGGAGGAATCAATCTCTCCATTATTCAGAAATATTTAAACTTCCATTATAGTATTACTCTTGATCTCTTTGGTGGAGATACTTCGTCAAATGCTGCAAACTATTATGCCAGTGGACTTAAAGGAAGATATCATGAGTCAGAACGTCAAGATGATCATAGATTGCTTAATTCAACCTACAAAGCTGAAGCAGTAACTGATGGCCATATCGACAGTATCGAAGTACCGACTATCACTGCTTTAAACCAAATTCTGCAAGATGACTTTATTGCTGATTGTCAAAATGGTGTTGATCGTTGGAACAGGATACTCTCAGAAGCAGGTATAACCACTAAGCTATACCTCCCCCATAGAGGCTTTAATAGACAAGTAGGAATATTCGCTGATTACCACATCACTCCTGAAGGAGTTATCTGCTCTGATGAGGAGTGGGAATTAAAGAAGTCGGAGTGGCTGCCTACACCCGATGACCGTTCTTTTGTTGCATCCTTGATGGTGCCTGTGAGAGAGCCGGGTAAGATGGCAAGTTGGTTGGCGCCACCAGCAACAGGGATAGCGAATAAACCAATTGATTACATATATGTGAAGCTTTGATAAGGGTTGGTTGGCGATTTGCCTACTTAGGGTATGGCTGCATTTAGTCATGTTTTAAGCATATCTAAATTGTAGTGTAGTCGTATTTAGAGATACAGCTATAGTTTGCTAGTAATTGACTACTGAGTAAGTTTAATATTACTTAATAAAACTCTCTAGGGTAGATCAAGTAAGTAACTCTATTACAACAATAATTTATCCAACAATTTACAATATTTTTGCTAACTTTTCTTAATAATTTCCAGTTATATTTCCCATTATTTTTACCTCTGACCTTGTAGATACTATGATTTGCGCTAGCTACTTACGTATGATAAACTAACTTATTATATTTAATAAGCTTTTGGCGACTACTTTCTTATTTGTCGCTTGATACCTACTTCTATTAGCACGATGTAGCGCGAAGCATTATAGTGAGTTCTAGATAAGAAAGGGACTTTAGTCCCTAGTTTTTTAAGCATTTGTACAGTACTGTACTGTAAGTAATGTAGATTATAATGGAGGCAAGACTAATGGGCCAAATTAACCTACCTGAGGTTGAATTCACGGAGATCACTTATTCAAAGGCCAACTGGGTAGCACGAATAACAATTAACCGTCCAGAGGCCTACAATGCATACAGCACACGTACCTTGATCGAGTTGGCTACTGCATTCAGACAGGCGGCATTCGATGACGAGGTAGCTGTAATCGTTTATACCGGCAGTGGCACCAATGCTTTCTGCACAGGTGGTGACGTGAAAGAGTATGAAAGTGTCTATACCAAGTCACCCCATGACTACTGGAAGTACATGGGGCTTTTCAGCGCCTACATCGAAAGCATCGTAAAGGCTGGTAAGCCAGTTATAGCCCGTTTGAACGGCATGGCTGTGGGTGGTGGGAACGAGAGCCACCTGGCTTGTGATCTATCCGTCATAGCTGAGCATGCCTATGTAGGGCAAGTGGGCACTGGAGTCGGAAGCGTTGCAGCTGGAGGAGCTACTCAATGGTTACCCATCGTAGTTGGTGATCGACGTGCCCGGTGGATGCTAATGCTGAACCGTCGCATCCCTGCATACCAGGCACTGGAGTGGGGGCTGGTCAATGAGGTAGTACCTTCGGTACGTCACGGCAATGAGTTCATCGATCACGCAACTCCTGAGCAAATCAAGCTAGCCCAAAAGGGGCAGGATGGTTACAGCATTGATCTCTCCAAGCTGGACGAGGCCGTAGACAGCCTCTGCGAGGAGCTCATCGACAAATTTGCTGAGTGCACCAGATACACGAAGCAACAGGTGAACTTCTGGAAGGATCTCTCGTGGTATCAAACGGTTGGTCATGCCAGTGAATGGCTTGCTCTCCACTATGCATCCTGGGAGCCGTTGGAAGGCATGGGTGCCTTCGTGGAGAAGCGCCAACCGCGCTACAGAATGCTTCGCGAACAAGCAGCAACAGGTGGTTCTTCGGAGTTCCCTTGGGGTCCGTACATGAAGCGTTGCCCCTCCTGCGGAGCCACTAACTTGCCTCGTAACTTCGAGTACTGTGGCAAGTGTGGTCATGCTCTCGAGCCCCAAGAGAGTTAGTCCAGGTAGCTACTACTGATGGGAGCCTCCAAAGTAGTATCGGCCTCCGACGCTATTGCCAACTTTGTACCTGATGGTGCTTTCCTGACAGTTGGAGGCATGCATCTCCACAACAATCCAATGGCGTTGATAAGGGAGACCATAAGACAGGGTAAGAGAGTTAAGACTTTGCTCACGAGTCCATGCGGGGCAATGAACGCCGATCTGCTGATTGGAGCAGGATTGGTAGAGGAGATAATAACCTCCTACGTCGGTTTTGAACACCTCGGCTTGGCGCCTAATTTCAGACGCCAAGCCGAACAAGGAGGTATCCGTATCTTCGAGTGTGACGAACCTTACATAACTCATGGGCTCTATGCAGGAGCTGGTGGCTTACCCTTCATTCCTCTCCCCAAGGGACTCGAGTACTCCGATATTCCCAAGGTGAACACCCGAAGCTACACCTTTGTAGACAATCCATTCACCGGAGAACGAGTACTAGCTGGAGCTCCTCTCATGCCAGAGGTAGCCTTCATCCATGCCCAGATATCGGACGCTGCTGGAAATGCCGTCTTGTTGGGAGCACAGTTCCTGGACAGATTGATGGCCTTGGCCTCCAAGCATGTGATACTTCAAGTAGAGCGCATAGTGCCTACCTCTGAGATCAGCGAGCACCCAATGGGGACAACGATCCCTGCTTTCCTCGTCGACGCAGTAGTAGAGGTAAGGGGGGGGTGTCACCCCACCTCCTCTCACGCCTTTTACTCCTACGATGAAGAACATCTACGTGAGTACCTGAACAAAGCTAGAGACGAAAGCGGCGTAGAGGAGTACCTAACCCAGTACGTGCATCAAACTACAGAAAACGCTTACCAACAGTCCATGGCTGAACGTATTTCAGCTCTCTCCTTCCAGGAAGGTTAGGAAAAAATGCACAGTGGTAGGATTTTTTCATCTACTTGCTTCAAGCATGGTTCATAGGGTGGATCCAGGTGAAAAGAGAAGATGATGAGTGTTAACCAGGTCGGAGAGTATAGCGTTGCAGAGTTGATGGTCACAGTATTGGCCAGTCAGTTGCATGATGACGAGGTAGCCATCATGGGCACTGCTAGCGCTATTCCTCAAGCAGCATGTAGATTGGCACAGCTAACTCATGCACCTAACTTTTCCTACATAGCTGGCGGAACCTGCAGCGTCAATCCTTATCAACAACCCTTAGTGCCGTCAGCCTGTGATTACCGGCTACTTCGAGCAGAAACAGCGGTGCCGTTGAGTGATGTCGTCCTGATGGAGGGACGGGGTGACGTATTCGATATCTTCTTTGCCGGAGGTATCCAAATAGACGCCTATGGCAACTGCAATTTGGTAGCAGTAGGAAGTTGGGAAAATCCGCGTCCTCGCGGGCCAGGAAGCGTTGGGCTTCCATTCCTATCCAGAGTAGGACGAGTGCTTATCTATACGATGTCGCACAATCCACGTACCTTCGTGGAGAGGGTGGACTTCCTGAGCGGACCGGGGTTCTTGGACGGTCCTGCCTCTTGGGAACAGGCAAAGCTCATGGGAGGTGGACCTGCAATGGTGGTGACCCCTTTGTGTACCATGACATTCAACCCTGACACGCTGCGGATGAAAGTTGCCACCGTTCATCCTGGAGTGACAGCTGAACAGGTGCAGGAGGCAACCGGCTTTCAACTGGAGGTGGAAGAACCGGTAGCCACCACTCCACTGCCCACCCATCAGCAGATCGAAATATTGCGAGCTATGGACCCAGATGGACTTCTTCGCTGATGTAGACTGCTCGGTAATTAGCCTCTCTGGAACTGTTGATTCCAACAATATCGGTCAAGATGACCATTTCGACACGGGGTTCTTCTAGGTTAAAAACTTACAGGCGGACATTTGAAACAGGAGGAAGCATTCATGCGTTTTGAGAACAGAGTAGCAGTGGTCACCGGCGGCGGAAGTGGCATTGGAAGGGCTACATCAATATTTCTTGCCGAGGAAGGAGCTGCAGTAGCAGTTGCCGACCTCGACAGCACAAGGGCATCCCAAGTAGCAGAGGAAATATCTTCTGCTGGAGGCAAAGCTATAGGAGTTACTTGCGATGTCACCTCGACGAGCGATGTGCGCTCTATGGTAAAAAAAGTCATGGATACCTATGGACAGATAGATATCCTTGTATCCAATGCCGGTTGGGACAAAGTCATGCCCTTCGTAGACACGAACGAAGAGTTCTGGGACAAGGTGATCGGGGTGAACTATCGTGGTCACCTAGCCTGCGTACATGCCGTCTTGCCCCATATGATCGAGCGCGAATACGGGAGAATAGTTCTAGTGGCATCTGATGCCGGCAGAGTAGGTTCCAGTGGAGAAACTGTCTACTCGGGGGCCAAAGGTGCTACTATCGCCTTTTCCAAGGCCATTGCCAGAGAGGTGGCTCGCTACAGCATAAACGTCAACTGTGTAGCCCCTGGCTTGACGGACACTGCTATGCTTGCCGCAGTCAGAGAGGGGAACGAGCGGTTAATGGATGCAATCACGCGTTCTATTCCTCTACGTCGAGTTGGGAAGCCAGAAGAGGTCGCCAAGGCCATCTGCTTCATGGCATCTCCTGATGCAGATTACATAACCGGACAAACTCTAAGCGTCAACGGTGGACTCACCATGTCATGAAGCTCGTCCAGTACCCCTGCTTGAAGCGGAAGCACTACCTCCACGAACGTTTTTTGGTACTTACTTCTTCGAAGACTGTCTCTTGCTTGCAGAAGAGAATATTGCAACCGCAACTAAAAGTAGTGGGTTCCAAATAATCAAATAATTAGTGAAAGTCAAAATAGATAAGATCCTGGGCTTGGACTCTTGAGCCCAGGATCTTATCACCAGCGATAAAATCCCTCTCCTGTCTTCTTGCCTAATTTTCCTTTCGCTACCATATCGATGAGCAATTGTGGAGGCTCGAATCGGGGGCCTAGCTCTTTGGCTAACGTCCTAGCTATGTCCAAACGAACATCCAGGCCAACTAGATCGCCCAATCGTAACGGTCCCATCGGATGACGGTAGCCCAACTCCATAGCTCGATCGATATCTGCTGGTTCAGCAACATTCTCTTCAACCATTCTAATTGCCTCCAATCCCAGGGCTATACCCAGCCTGGAAGTGGCAAAACCAGGAGAGTCGCGAACTACGATGGCCTCTTTACCTAACAAGCCTACTAGATCGACTGCTCTCTGTCGCGCCGCATAGCTTGTCTCTGGAGAGACCACCACCTCTACTAACGGCATGGCCCAGACAGGGTTGAAGAAATGCATGCCCAAAAACTGCTCTGGCCGTTTCAAAGCAGATGCTAAGGCGGTTATGCGTATGGCACTGGTATTGGATGCGAGAAGAAGCGGATCTCTCTCCTCCATGGTCGAGAGAACGGACTTCTTCATCTCTTCCTGCTCTGGCACTGCTTCGATAAGAAGATCTGCTCCTGCATCAAAAGACGCCGGCGAGTCCTTTACTTCGAGAATCCTCCATGCCTCTTCTGCTACCTCACTATCAAGTTTGCCTTTGTTCACTGCCTCATTCAACAGTTCATGTATCAGCTCTGCCGAGCGTTGAGCACTGGGAAGATCTACATCTGCTAGCTGCAAGCGAACTCCCTTGACGAGAAAGGCATAAGCAATTCCACGACCCATCACTCCCCCGCCGACTACTCCAACACGCACCAAACAACCTCCTCACCCTTACCAAATTCAACTATGCTCGAAGCGCTCATCCTATCTGCAAGCAAAGAAAAGGTAGATGTCAAGGGGTTTCCCAAAGAACTGACACGCCTTGACCAACCCCAACGCACATGGTGGCCAGCCCTCTTCGTGCCTTTCTCCTGGCCATCTCGTGTACGAGTGTAGTAGTTATGCGAGCCCCTGAACACCCAAGGGGATGACCGATGGCAATAGCTCCACCATTCACGTTTACGATATCTGGATCAAGCTTGAGTTCCTCTATGACTGCAACGGACTGGGAAGCAAATGCTTCGTTGAGCTCTACGAGCTCTAAATCGGACAAACTCCAACCGGCTATTCTCAGTACTTTCTCGGTCGAAGGCACAGGACCCATACCCATGATATCTGGGTGAACACCGGCCGAAGCCGAGGCTACGTACCTAGCCAATGGCTCCACTCCCAGCTCGTTTACCACATCTTCCGAGGCAAGTAGCAGGGCTGCAGCACCATCATTCATCGGAGAAGAATTGCCTGCGGTAACCGTACCATCCTTCTTGAACACTGGCTTGAGGCGAGCCAGTGCCTCCAGGGATGTATCTTCCCTGATCGATTCATCCCTGTCCACAACTCTCTCTGTTTTGTCCGTCGTAACAGTGACTGGTACTACTTCGTCATTGAAGCGTCCTGCTGACCATGCTTGCGCTGCAGCTTGGTGGCTCCTCAGAGCAAAGCGGTCCTGAGCCTCTCTCGATACTCCATACCTCTGAGCAACCTCTTCAGCAGTCTCGCCAAGCGAAATAGGAGGATACAGCTCTGCCATCCTTGGATTCACCATTCTCCACCCAATACGAGTGTCGTATATCTCGAGAGAGCGTGGATAACCTTCCTCTGGACGAGGCATGACAAACGGAGCTCTGGTCATGGATTCAGTACCACCAGCTACACAGATATCTGCCTCGCCAACTGCAACCTCATGAGCTGCTGACACCACCGCGGAGAGTCCTGAAGCACAAAGCCTGTTCACTGTAGCACCAGGCACGCTTACTGGTAAACCAGAGAGTAATACAGCCATTCGAGCGAGGTTACGATTATCCTCTCCGGCTTGGTTGCTCGCTCCCCAAAACACATCATCTATCCTGGAGGGATCCAAGGAGGGATTCCTATCCAGAAGGGCCTTCAGCACATGAGTGGCTAGGTCGTCAGGCCGTACTGCAGCTAGAGCCCCACGTAACTTTCCGATAGGGGTTCTTACTGCGTCAACTATGAATACGCCTCTCATGTCATCCTCCTTGTGAACAAAAAACACTTCTCCAAACAGTTTAAAGGCGACAGGTTCGATTGCCTCCTCTCAAGTTCCTCCTCATAACTTTCGGACCTGCGCTCGAACCTACCGTTTTGGCAATCCACCTCATGTCGGACTCATGAAGAACTCATATAAAACCCACATGGAACAAGACATACTGTCGAGCACCTATGAATCCAACCATCATCCGTATGCCCTATGCATACTTGTGCATACACAAGAACAATCCGTATGCAAATCCGTATTCGCCTGGCCCAAATCAATACGGGCAAGCCTATTAGAATACCTAGGGCCCAATGGAGGAAGATCTTGGAACGACCGTTCCTGCATCAAGCTTTCATCACTGGATGAACTGGTTTCTAGCTCGTTCACTAGCGTTGCTAGCTTATTCCAGCTCGCTATCTGTATCTGACATCGAGTGCTCACTGCTGACCGGTGCTGGTTTCCTTCACCATAGTCGCATCTCTTGATTGAAGTTCACCTGTGAGCACCGAGTCTGTACGACCCGCTCCATCAACGGCAGATGCCACCTCTTGTCTCTCCTCGCTTGAGCGAGAAGAGACAGCTGATGGGGTACGCTGAGTTTTCTTCCACAGCTCACTCAGAGCACCTACTATCCCAGATGGGATAAGACGGAGAATTGCTATCAAGATTACTGCGTACACCCCCAAGGACAGCACGGTAGGAAGCTGCGGAGGTAGTGAGGGGCTGGTTCCCAAGGAGGTAAGAATCTGGGAGATGATAGTGATCACAGCTGCACCAACAAATGCACCTGAGATGGTTCCTATGCCACCCACTACGACCATGATGACGAACTCGATGGAAAGCATGACCGGAAAGGCATCTGGAGAGATGTAACCAATGAAAAACACGTAAATTCCACCGGCTATGCCTGCATAAGCAGCCGAGAGAGCAAAGTCTCTCAGCTTGTAACTCTCTACCTGAACCCCTGTTGCAGAGGCTCCAGAAGGGGTTGTAGCCATGGCTCGGAGCCCTCTCCCAGGACGCGATCGGGTAAGGTTCCTGGTTATGATCAGCACAGCTACCGCCACTATCCACACTAGATAGGCGTAGTCCTTTCCGGAGCTGATTGCCAAAGGTCCAATTCGAAGAGGTGGAATGGCAGACAACCCTATGGACCCACCTGTGAATGAGGGGGTTTCCGGGATGATGGCTAACAGAATAAGCTGAACTGCCAGGGTTCCAAAGGCCAAGGCATGACCTTTGAGTCGCAGTAATGGGATACCAATGAGGAATGCTATAGCGGCCGTCACGATTGGTGCTGCTATGAGTGCTACCAGCGAAGGCCACTTATGGACGGCCATGATAGCTGCCGTATAAGCACCGATCCCATAGAAGGCAGCCTGGCCCAGGGAGACCTGCCCCGCGAACCCCATCAGCAAGGAGAGACCGCTCACCACGATGGTAAACAGTCCTATATCCACGTATATCTCTAAATTCGAAGAGGACAGAACCAAAGGAATAGCCAAAGTGATCAACCCGATGATCACCACTGTCGTGCCTACGACAACAGAGCGCATGCGTTCAGTCATTCCAGGCCCTCCAACCTCATCCTTCTAGCCTGCCAAAGCAGGAGTATGATGAGCAGTGCTAATGCTACGGCAGTTTCATTAGAAGGTGACCAATAGCCAGCTACGAACTGTTCCGCAAGACCAAATACCAGTCCCCCGATAACTGCCAAGCCGGGACTGGTCAACCCTCCTACAATGGCAGCCGCAAAACCTGTTATGGCCAAAGATACATCGGCATCATAGGTCATTGGCGACAAAGGAGTAATAAGCACCCCTGCAGCTCCCCCTAAGGCTCCCCCTAGCATGAATGCCACCAAACCCATGCGTTTCACGTTGATCCCAGAGAGCTTTGCAGCATAGGGGTTGGAGGCGCATGCAGTCATAGCCTTGCCAAAGTAAGTTCGACCAAAGGCCAAGGCTACAAGAGCAAACAGTGCCAGAGAAGCCAGGACTACGATCAAGTACTGTCGTTGGATGAAGGCACCTAGGATCACGAAATCATGACCGGTGAGCCCTGAGTAAGTAATGGGCGTAGTTCCCCATATGAGCATTAGTATTGCCTCGCTCAAGATAGAAAGCCCTATCGTGATGATCAACGAGGCGAGGAGAGGAAGATCTCCTGCAATGGTAATGATTCCAAAGATGAGGCCAATGAGGGCAGCGGCTAGGATGGCTAGCAGTTCGGATACTCCTTGGGGTACCCCGGCTCGCAGTAGAGAGTAGGTAATGAAGCCACCGAATACAGCAAAGGCTCCTTGAGCGAAGTTGACTACTCGAGTTACTCTATAGATGAACACGAAACCCATAGCCAACAAGGCGAACACCAATCCACGGGCAATTCCTGTCATCAAATACTCTACAAAGGCGGTCATCGGCTAACCTGACCTCCTAGATAAGCTTTATGCACTGCTGGATCACGAGCGAGATCAGCTGAACGCCCTTCTTTACTGATGCGTCCATTCTCCAAGACATAGGCACGTGAGGTAATGTCCAAAGCTAGCTGGGCATTCTGCTCCACCAATAGAACAGCAGTCCCATTCTGTTTGTTCAAAGAAACCAAGTGATTAGCTATGTCGGAGACTACTATAGGAGCTAATCCTTGAGATAGTTCATCTACGGCCACAATATCAGGATGTGCCATGAGAGCACGTCCAATTGCTACCATCTGTTGCTCACCTCCGGAGAGACCCCCTGCACGACGATGCCGGAGTCTGTGCAACTGAGGGAACAACTCATACATTGGGGACGGATCCCGAGATCCCCCTCTATAAGCTCCTAAGCGCAAATTATCCTCTACAGTAAGCTCGGGGAAGAGTTGACGACCCTCCGGGACATGAGCCAGTTTGCCGTTGCATATTATTTTTCCTGCTGCAGGACGGTTTATGCCTGACAACGTATTGAGTAGCGTCGACTTTCCTGCGCCATTAGGACCTATGAGCGCCACCATCTCTCCCTTGCCTACATACATGCTCACACCGTCCAGAGCTACAGCAGCTCCGTAGCGGACCACCAAGTTGTACGTAGCCAAAAGAGCATCGCTAGGTATGGACCCATTAGGGGTCGGTTGTTCAACGGATTCCAACAGCTTCATCACTAGTCGTAGTACCAAGATAAGCGGATATAACAAGTGGATCATGGCGGATTTCCTCAGGGGTTCCTTCGGCTATCACGCGCCCACGATCCAGGACAGTAATCTTCTCGGCTATATGGGTTACAAACCCTACGTCATGTTCTACTAAAATCATGGTCAAACCTTCCTTGTGAAGCCTCTCCAACAAGGCAAGCAAATCCCGCCTCTCATCTCCCCGCAGACCTGCTGCTGGCTCGTCTAAGAGCAGCAACTTTGGCATGCTGCAAATAGCTCGAGCTATTTGCAGCGCTCTCTGCCTACCCAAAGGTAGTGATTCGGCCGGCAAATCCATGAATCGATCAAGCCCCACGCTCTCCAGCGCCCATATCGCCCTTTCCTTTATGACCCGTTCCTCACGCCGATGACGTGGCAGACGGAAGGATGCCTCAACCCATTCATGCCTGGTCCAGGCATGTCCTCCTACCATGGCATTTTCTAGCACGGTCATACCATTGAACAGATGGACGGCCTGAAAGGTTATAGAGATACCCATCTTGGCACGGGTAGCTGGAGGCTTGCGCTCTATTCGATGCCCGTGGAAGATCAGGTTACCTTTATCTGGATAGAGATGTCCACTAATCAAGTGAAACAAGGTCGATTTACCGGCCCCATTGGGACCAATAAGGCCACGTAGCTCTCCCTCAGCAACGCTGAATGACACGGAGTCAACGGCGGTAACTCCGCCAAAACTACGGACTAGCTCCTTTGCTTCTAACAGTACATCAGCTTTAGTCACTCCGCCTACCACCTAATAAAGTTAGTTCAACAATTTTCTTCATCTGTTATCGATCATAGAAAGCACTCAATCCTGATCGAGGATATAAGCTACTTTGCTGCAATTCCCTTTCCATACCCCTCTTCAGGTCCACATAAACACAGTTCAAGGCAAAGGGAAATTTAACCGATATCACACGTATTAATACAGTAATTACCCCCTCTGCTTTCAAATATTTCCTACACCATCCTCCAAAGGAACAGTCCTCAACCTGAACTGAAAGCAGTCAGCATAGTTGTTTACGTATCTAACTATATACCACTCTGCCTACCGATGGGTAGAGGTAATAGAAAAGTCGTCATAATTTTTACCACCTGTGGATTTAGGTGCAATGATGCTGGTCACAGCATAAAATAAAAGGCTATCTTATAATATTGCTAATAGACAGAAATTTTTTAATTACTCACATAATAAATAATTTAATTACCCACATAATAACTTTTCATTAAAACAAACTGTGTGCTTCGAGACAAGCAAGTGGGATGGTGATGATGGATGCGACAACACTCATTCGTACAACAAGGCATATACCTCTGGAGGGCCATGCACTCCCATGGTGAGCTGCATCTCCACATCTCCCGTACGGCTTGGTCCTGTAATGAGATGGATCGCGGATGGCTTGGCTGACTCTGTATCAAAGTCAGCCAATCTCATATCCAGAGTTCTTATCAATCCGTCGAAATCAGCAAGCAAACAAGATCGATCAACCAAGGCAATGAACATATAGGGGAGCAATGAAGCCCCTAGGAGACGGTTGGCTCCCGCCATAAGCACCAGGGTTCCCGTAGCGGCCACTGCGAAGTCAACTTTGGCTACCCCCACCTCTGCATCCCACATGTCTGAAGGTGCACTCACACCAGCTTCCAACAACCGAAAGCGAATAGGTTCAGTGGAGGGATCCTCTTCCAGGAGTACCGAACGGTTTCCACACAGCTCTAAAACTCGATCAATGAGGTCTTCCTGATTGTCACAGATAAAGCCATGCCCTCCAGCTGCTTCCAGCTCACGAATGAACATGGCGACAAGCTCATCCTGGTCTTGCGGGAAGGAATCAGGACTCATCGATATGCTCCTCTCTTGATACCGAGGAGTCATCTTGAGTATCTGAGGTGAAGTTGCCGAGAACTGGTGGTGCAGAGTCAAAAGGTGCAGTTGAACCATGTTTTGCCTGGGCTCGAGTAGTAAAACGAGGCAAACTGCGACCTTGTACCCAGCGCCCTGCTGCTCCTGGAAGAGGAAAGCCTAGTTGACGAGCCTTTTCCATCAGCGGAGCTACTAGCCTTACTGCTGTGGTGGAAAGAGAGTATCCATAGGAACGACTCCAAAGCTCACCCCATGCCTTCCATGCCAGACCAGAAGCACTGTATGGACCCTTTGACGCTTCGTAGTCTGCACGTAATCCAATCAACAAGCTGGTCAAGGGTATCTTTACTGGACAAACCTCCTCGCAGGCACCACAGAGTGTAGACAAAAAAGACAGTTCAGATGGTCCAGGACGCTCCTTCAACAAAGGAGTGAGCACTGCACCAATTGGTCCTCCATAAGTAGAGAGGTATGCCTGACCTCCCCCAACTCTACGGTACACAGGACAAGCGCTTTGACACGCTCCGCAACGTATACAAGCAAGTACCTCTTTATAAGAGCCCTTGGATATGTCACTGCGACCGTTGTCCAATATGACAAGATGGACCTCCTCCGGCCCCTCTTGCTCTCCTGGACGACGCGGCCCATTTATAAAGGTCTGGTAAGCGGTGAGACGTTGACGAGAAGCAGCGTAGAAGAGCAGCGGAAGGAGAACCGCTAAATCGGAGAAGCGTGGTATGACCTTCTCCATGGTCATTACTGCCACATGGACACGCGGTCTCGAGGTGACCATACGTCCATTGCCTTCGTTGGTCACTATCACCAAAGTACCTCTATCAGCAGCAGCAAAGTTGACTCCGCTTATGCCCATGTCGGCCCTGGCAAAATCAGCACGTAAACGCTGCCTGGCAAAGGCCACCAGCTCAGGTATATCAGAACGGACTGAACCACCGGACAACTGAGAGAACACTCTAGCTATGTCCTCCCTGGATCTATGAATGGCCGGAACCATGACATGACTAGGGCGTTCGTCGGCCAGTTGCACTATGTACTCGCCCAAGTCCGTCTCCACGCTCTCTATTCCCATCGATTCCAAGTGTTTGGTCAACCCGATCTCTTCAGTGACCATTGACTTGGACTTGACCACCAACTCAACGCCTCGCTCTTTGGCTATATCAGTTATCACCTGCCGTGCTTCTCCAGGGGTGGATGCAAAGTGAACGATCATGCCATTTGAGCGAGCGGCATCGGCTAGCTGACTCACGTAACCGGGGAGATCCTCTAAGGTCTCGCGTCTGATAACGCTGGCCCGCTCTCGCAAGAAGTCCATTGGCGATGGCCAAGCGGGGCCACCCCTCGCCTCCTCCACTGCCATGAGCAGATCGGTAACCTTTCTGGTGTTGGGTCGGTCAACCGCCTGGGCAACAACATCGGACAGTACAGCTCCTTCTGGCTCTTCATGCGCGCTAGCCCAGATTGGCCTATCCAAGTAGATGTTCTCTCTTCCCTGTAGACCAATCGACCGCTTAGCCATGGTGACCACCTTTGGTCATGAAGCCTCCTTTAACTACGTATATCGCCATGGAGGTGTTCGCTCTTTCTCTGCATTGCTTTGGCCAATAACTCGGCTATATGCATGGTACGTAGACCGATACCTTGTGCGCGAGCTGTCCCTTCTAGATGCATCAGACAGCCAGGATCTGCAGAGACAATGAACCCGGCCTGCGTCCTGGAGGCAAGATCCAGCTTGAGCCGCCCCATCTCTACGGATACCTCGGGGAACTTGACAGAAAACGTCCCCCCGAATCCGCAACACACATCTGCTCCCTCCATCTCCACCAACTGGAGACCTTTTACCCATGAGAGCACCTCCCTAGGAGTAGAGCTCTCGCCAAGGAATCGCTTCATATGACATGAATCATGATAGGTGACGGTTTCGTCCAACGAGAACGCCAACCTCTCTTGCCTGGCAACTAGGAACTGAGTGAGTTCGAAGGTGCGCTTACTCAACCTTGTGGCACGCTCTCTCCACCCTCCCTCCAATATCCTGGGAAAGTGGTGATGAACCATGGCCACGCACGACCCTGCCGGACTTACAACCACATCATATGGCTCGAAAGTCTTGATCCAGTGCTTTGCTAGCTTGACTGCAGGGTCAGGGTAGCCGGAGTTGAGAGCTGGCTGCCCGCAACAGGACTGTCCATCGGGCAAGACAACCTCTACGCCCATAGCCTCGAGTACTTTCTCAGTTGCCTCCAGCACTGTATGGCCTGCTAAGTCGACCATACAAGTAGCGAAGACGGCCACACGGGCCGTCTTCGCTAACTCGTCCATAATACTATGGGCTATTCCAACAGGACTTATACCATTGTTGAATTCATCCACAGGCCAAGCTTAGCCTATGAGGCCTTGGACACCATGGNCTTGGTGAAGTTGGTCGGAACCAACGTACCATTCTCGTCCCTTGTTATCGCTACCTGGTCAGTGGTGAGGCCAGAGTGATCCGTTGGAGAGAATGTATAGGTTCCGTCACCGGTCGTAATGGTCATATGGTTGAGCGCTGCGTCTATACCCGCCGGAGTAGCGCCATTCTCCTTGATCGCCTTGGCAATCATAGCCACTGCCCCACCAGCGTCAAAGGCGAACTCCGGAGGATAGTATCCGTTGTTCTTCTGGAAGGTGTTGGCAAAGCTCATGATGGTGGACTTAGCCGGATAGCTGGAGGGCAGGAATGGGCCAATGCCACCTATCGAGCTGGCTATTATTACCCCGTTGCCAGCTGCCCCAACAGGCTTGGTGTACAGATAAGAGGCTTCAGCATGGCTCATGAACAGAGGTATGGTCATCCCCATGGACTTGAACTGCTCGGTCAAGGCAACCTCAGCTGGACCAGATCCCCATACCATCAGCCCTTGCGCTCCAGAAGACTTCACCGCAGTCAGAATAGAGGTGAAGGTGGTGGAGGTAATGGAGAATATACCATCGTAGATGAAGTTGATCCCGTACTTCGGAGCCAGTGCCTTCATCTCGTGCCAACCCGCCTCCGGGAAGGCCGTCGTGTCATGAGCTACCGCCATCTTGGTGAGACCCTTGTACTTCATGTAGGCGAGCAGCTGCTTGCCTACGATCAAAGTAGTAGGAGGTGTCATGAAGACGTACTTCCTTGGTGGTTGGACCTGAGAGTCATCGGCACAGGTGTTCACCGAGGGGATTTTGGCAGCTTGGACATCAGGCAGTATGGCCATACAAGAGGAAGAGAACACAGGTCCCACCACTGCCACTACTCCATCGGAAACCAAGGTCTTGAAATCAACCACTGCTTGGGTCGGGTTGGTGTTGTCGTTCTCGATGATGAGATCGATCTTCCTGCCATCGATACCTCCAGCAGCATTGATGGCATTGACCTCTTGCTCTGCACCAAGCTTGTCATTGGTGCCAAGCGGGGTGTATGGACCGGTTAGCGAGGTGATCATGCCTATCTTGATGGGCCCCTTGGCCTTGGCAACTGGTTTCACTGTCGAGCTGGAACTAGAGCTACAAGCAGCTAGGAGCAGGGCAGAGGACGCAACGGCTACGACCGCAACTGCTGCTTTCCGGAAGCGTCTTCGCCCGTCACCCAAAAGGTTACGAAGTAACCCGCCACTTCTTTGTACCTGATGGATCATAACTATACTCCCTTTTCTTTGCTTATTGTTATACGGCTACTGACAGCACAAACTAGGGATACAAGAACCACTAGCAGTAACTTAATAGTCGCATTTACTGGAGCTACAAGTTATGCACAAATAACCTGCACCTCCTTATTTATATGTACTTTTACTTGTAATCCTTGCCTCTGCAGATGCCTCTAGTTTTAACACTTACAGAACCATCTAGCAGGGGTAATATAAAACAAGATCCATTATGGCAAGGTAGACCACCGCTACCCTAGTGATTACAGATGATTAACCTCTATATCCCCTCTTTACGCACCCCCTTTGCAAGCAACTTCGAACCTGCTAAACAAAGCCGATGTACTTGACTCAACTAATATAACAGTTTCCTTACGAAAATGCTATACCGGCTTTACTATCTTTGAATAAATTTTGCCTTCTGTCCTTTCCGGCAAAGGCTTTACCGGTTCACCTATTTCCTCTGGCCAGCACAACTGGCTCACCTTCTATTTGCTCCAACAGAACCCCCATCCTATCCTTGGCTCTGGCAATGGCAGCTAGCTTGATGGATTCATACCCCCGTATTAGATCCGGCACCTGCGCTATCTCGACCACTAACGCATAGTTGAGCTGGTCAAGTCTCTTCAGAGCTCGATCAAGGCTGTTCTTGTACCATTCAGGTAAAGAGCGCTCCAACCTGCGCAGCTCGGTACGGCCAAATATATCCAGAGAGGTACCCCGGAGACGTCGCATCGCCTTCAGCACTCTGAATGCAGGATCGAACCACTCACCCAGCTCGATCTTCCTGTTCATCCCCATGGCGCGCAACAAAGGTGGGTGCAGGTGATAGGTGACATGCCGAGGAGAGGAGAATGTCGCCTGGAGCTGCTGTCTGAACCTCGGTTTCAGGTACAGACGTGCAACCTCGTACTCATCCTTGTAGGCCATGAGTTTGAAGAGCGAGAACGCTGCTGCTGCTTGAATCTCGTATCGTCCGGGGGTGACTGACTGCTCCCTTTCATGAACATGCTCCAGAAACTTCAAGTACTCCTCTGCATAGCTGACACTTTGGTATGCAATAAGCTCAGCTATCCTGAGCTCTATCTTGGCTGCCACCTCTGCCGATCCAAATACACCCACTCTAGGCAGCAACCTACCGTAAGCATCCCTTTGAGCAGGGCTGAGATTGGCCAAGCTATCTGCCAGCGCTCTCTTCAACGGGTCGGCATCTTGAAGAACAAGACTCGAGATCTCCCTATTGTCTCGATCCCTCGATCCAGGTGCTGAGGTGGATCCAGGTGCTGAGGTGGACCCAGGTGCTGCCTGAGCGGAGGAGCTCGTTCCCACTCCTCCTGCTGCATCGTTCAGCACTGGAACTCTCGTCCTCCTTGATCTGCTGGAGTACTTGCCATAAGGGTTGGTTCCTGCCAGGATCTCCTCGAGACGAGACCGATCGTGTACGAACAACCTACCGTAGCGAAAGGCTTGAATGTTCTTGTCAACAAGAGTACCGTTCAAGCGAATGGCTTCCTCGATCGCCTCTGCGGACATAGGGAGGAAGCCAGCCTGCCAAGCCACCCCGACACAGATGAAATTGGCCATCATGTGGTCTCCGAACAGATCCTCGGACAGGCTCAATGCATCGACACCATGGACGACCCCCCCTTTGGCTACCCGAGAAAGCTCATCCAACATGAGCTCATCCGGCATCGGTTTGGAGATATCACGTACCAACTCACCGGTTAGAAAAGTTCCCGAATTTGCTACTACAGAGGTCTTAGCTGGGTTGCAACGATCCAAATTGCTTGGGTCCACACTGGACACCAGATCTAGAGCAATGCATAGATCCGCCTTGGCTATTCCGACATCAGGTGAGACCGAAACAGGGGGGACCAACCCAGGAGATGGAGAGGATCCGATAGAGAGTGGATAACCTGACAACGGAGTAAGCACCAAACTAGAGAGAACCTGACCCCACTTCTGAGCAGCTCCTGTCTGGTCATAGCTATCCACCTGCCATCCATCGAGAAATGCCGCTGTGCTCAGTACTGCATTCACCGTGATAACCCCGGTTCCGCCAACGCCTGGCAGAATCACTCGATAAGGCCCAACTGGACGAACTTGATCATTCGGGGAGGGCAGTTCGGAAAGGGAGAGTTGAGGTGGGCGTGGCTTTGCATACCCACCACCAGGTCTAACTTTGATGGTGGTAAAAGCTGGACAGTCACCTTGCAGACATGAAAAGTCCTGGCTGCAGGAGGAGGGATGAATCCTTGTCTTCTGACCGAACTCAGTTTCTACACGTTCAAGGGACATGCAGTTGGATACCCTTCCACAGTCTCCGCATCCCTCGCATACCTCCTCGTTGATGTAGGCGAAGGTGAGCGGAGGTGGTTCAATACCTCGTTTCTGCCGACGCCGGCGCTCGTTTGCACATGACTCATCATATAATAGTACGGTAACACCCTTTTTCTTCTCTAGGAAGGCAGCCACTTCGACAACGTCCACAGGAGAGTGGACGCTAGTATGCTCTGGCAACTCTGAAGGATGATAACTCTTAGGATGCTTGGTCAGGATGGCTATATGAGCTACGCCTTCCGTAGCAAGCAAACGACAGAGTTCGGGAACGCTGCGCTGCCCTACCGGACTTTGTGCTCCGGTATTGGCCACATATCCGTTGTACAGGATCCGGAAGGTAATATCGACCCCAGCAGCAACACAGAACCGAATGTTCAGGTAACTCGAGTGGAAGATAGAACCGTCCCCCACATTCTGGGTGATGTGCTTACGATCGGTGAAAGGAGACAGGCCAATCCAGGGCAACCCCTCGCCACCGAACTGGGTCATGGCTACGATATGGCGTTCTGGCTGGGTGATCACCGAGGCAAAGGAGTGGCATCCCGGACTTCCCCAAGCAACTTGGCCTGGGGCTAGTTTCGTCGAAGTACTGTGCGGACATCCAGAGCAGTAGTTGGGAGTCCGTTTCAGCTGGATAGAGTCCTTATGTCTCCTCAATGGCTCGAGTTCAGCAAGCCGACGTTGGACAACCTCTGGCCTGGTCAAGTACTTGAGCAAGGTAGGAGCCAGGCGTTCGGTAATAAGACTGGCACTCATCCCTCCTTCAACTGGGAAAAGCGGTCGATGATACTCATCATACTTGCCAATCACTACTGGACTGTGTACCCCATTGGTGAAGAGTGCCTCTTTTACCTGCGTCTCCACAAATCCACGCTTTTCCTCTATGACGATCAACAACTCCAGACCCCGGGCGAATTGGGAGACGATAGAGGAGTTGAGAGGGTAGATCATGCCTAGCTCGAGGATTGCTATGCCTGAGTCGACGAGCAGGTCATCATCGATACCCATGTCCATGAGGGCTTGACGGAGATCAAGGGCGCTCTTGCCTGCCGTAATTATGCCTATGCGATTCTTTGGTCCAGTAACGGTAATCCTGTCCAAGGAATTAGCGGCAGAGTAGGCCAACACAGCTGCATGGCGCTCTTCGAATAGATGGCGTTCAATATCAATATTCTTCCCTGGGTAGAAGGTGAAGTCATCCCGCTTCTCGAATGGGTGTCCATCAAGGACAAGATCTGGAAGATGGATCTCTGGCCAGCCCTTGTCCAAATGCACTGTAGAGCCACTGTCGCACAAAGCGGACACCAGCTTGAGAGCTACCCAGCAACCACTGAAGCGAGAGATGGCCACTGCATGGGCACCGAGCTCCAACAGACTACGGATATCCGATGGGTAGAGAATCGGTACTCCCACCGACTGGTACATGTAGTCCTGCTGGTGCGGCATTGTCGAACTCTTGGCTTCATGATCCTCACCACTCAACAGGACTACCGAACCGTACCTGCTGGTACCGGCAAAGTTGCCATGACGCAATGCATCTCCACTTCGATCCATACCAGGTCCCTTGCCATACCAAAAAGCAGCTACTCCATCGAAGTTGGAGTGAGGGTAATGATCCAGCATCTGAGTGCCGGTTATGGCAGTCATGGCCAGTTCCTCATTAGCACCTGGGCGGTGTATCACGCCCCAACGGGACAGAAGATCCTTATGCCTTTCGAGAGCGAGGTCGTAACCGGCCAAAGGAGATCCTGGGTAACCACTGATGAACGTTCCTATGCGCAAGCCGTTGGCTGCATCCCTACGGGCCTGGTCAAGGGGTAATCTAACCAAGGCTTGCATGGCTGGCAGATAAAAGCTGCCCTCCTCTGCTACAAGCCGATCATCCAAGGATACGAGTTCTCTCTCCATCAACGACTCTTCTCGGCTGCTCTCGAAGCCCTAGGGGATCCAGTCTCCTGTCTGTATGTCTCAGATTCATCATGAGTTCGGCGCACAACCCCTAGGATCATGTCCACACATGCCTCGGCAAAGGCCTCTGGATCATCCCTGTCAGGATCGAACCACTTATATATCCAGCTGGTCATCCCTAATATAGCCTGCGCACCATAGCGAGCCTTCATCGACGGAAGAGCCCCATCCTCCACTGCCGAAGCAACTGCCTCCTGATAGACATGGAGATACTGCCTTTCCTTGGCCAGTATCTCACTATCATAATTGCGCGCCAGTCTCGGTCGTTGATCGAAGAATACAGTAAAAAAGCTCGGTTCTGATGCCACCATGATTGCTTGATGTCTTATCAAGGCTGCCAACCGTTCTTCGGGGTCATCAATGGACAGACATTTCTCCACACTGCTCAAAGCAGTGGAAATGGTCTTGTCGAAGATACGATAAAGCAACTCCGCCTTGGAGTGAACGTAGTAGTACAGACTAGCCTTTCTCAAGTTGAGCTCTGCGGCCACATCATCGAGGGATCCGGCATCGTATCCTTTCTCTCTGAAGACCTTGGCAGCAGTCTCCACTATCTCGGCCAATCGAGCCTTGTACTCTACGCTTGGTTCGCGATTCCGCGGCCTACCTGGACGTCGTGCACTTGTCTGCAACTCTAAGTCCTTAGCCAGAGCTATCCTCCCCTCAGTAGCAGTACCGGGCGATCCTGGAATGAGCCTTATACTCCTTGCACTCTCTTGCCTGCTGAGCGAGGTACGAAGTGTTGCAAACTTCCTTCAGTACACCACACTCATCTGGCCACTCTGTAACCGCCAACAATATATTTCTACCTACTGTTCTATACGGTAGAAGCAACTCTTGCAACACTAGTTGCAGTGTGTCGTAGGGAGGGAAACAAAGAGCTACTGTTCTATACGGTAGAAGCAACTCTTGCAACACTAGTTGCAGTGTGTCGTAGAGAGGGAAACAAAGAGCTACTGTTCTATACGGTAAAGCAAACTCTTGCCACACTACTCAAGGTGCTGAACACAACAGTTGCACCATGGACAGCTGACTGACCCGAACGTGACAGCAAACTCCTAGCCTCAGCCATGGACAAATGACAGAGCTATCACGAGAGCAACTCTCTGGCAGAGGGGAAGAGCATCATGTCCTCCTTGTCCATATGCTCCCGTAGTACCTGGCAGAACTCCTCGGTCTCCCCAACTGGCAAATTATTGGCCCTTGCGGAGGAGATTACTAGGTCGCGCAATTGCTTGATTCGGACATGCTCTTCTATGAACCCGTTGAGCAGCTCTTGGCCCATCTCTGAAGCTAAGGCCGGGAAAAGGGTTTCATCCTCTGCCACTATGTGCTCATCCAGAGCTTCGCCAATCACAGCGCTGCCCGACAAGATCTGATCTACCGCTCCACCTAGATCATTACGAGCAGTAAGATCCTCTATCCCACTCAGCAGCGAACGCACTTCATCGTGCTCCTTGGATAGCTGATCAACCAAAGCAATACCCACCGGCAGCTCAGCTGTCATTTGTCCTCCTGTTCACCCACCTGTAGTCTAAGTTGCAGATCCGCTGACGGATCTGCAACTTAGACGAGTGCTTCCTCCTCGGCAAGCCTTCTAGCCCGTTGTCTACCGAGAACTGCAGCGCCCAGAGCCAACACGAACTGAGGCATATCCCCAGGTGGGACGTTTACCTCTGCCTTGAGCTTCTCTTTCAGCACCTGAGCCATGCTCTCGAAACGAAGTATCCCGCCCACCAAAGTGAACTCAGGCTCCATCTGCACACGCTTCATCAACTGAACAGACTTGGAGACCAGCGAGACTATAGCCCCGTGCATGATGTCAGCAGGAGCTACCCCTTGGGAGAGGTGGTTGATCACTTCAGCTTCGGCGAATACGGCACATACCCCAGAGATGGGGACATCCTCCTTCGAAGTTGCCGCCACTGGGCCTATCTCCTCCGTATCGAACCCCATGTAGCGAGCAGTCTTCTCCAGGAATGCCCCAGTTCCGGCAGCACATTTGTCGTTCAATCGGAACGACTTCACTCGCCCATGCTCATCCAACCTGGTAGCCTTCATTGTCTGGCCGCCAACATCGAGAATAGTATGGGTATTGGGATACAGGAAACGTGCTCCCCAGGCAACTGCAGTAAGGTCGGTGACGTTGATCCGTCTTACACCTACTTGAAAACGCCCGTATCCCGTAGCCGCTATGTAGGACAGGTCTCCTCGATCCAAGCCAGCCTGAACCAATGCCCTCTCCAGGGCCTCCTCTCCTACTTTGTCCAACTTGAACCCTGTGCGAATCATCGCCTTGCCGACGATGGAATCATCATCGGACAAGATGACCGCCTTGGTATAGGTAGAACCTACGTCTATTCCTGCTGTGTAACTCATGCCGTAACTCCTGTCAACTTAGTTGGAGACTGACGACTCTTGATATGATCCATAGCAAACAAAGCTGCTCCAAGAGCTCCCATGTAATGCGACTCTTCACTCACATGCACCGGGAAACCGAGAAGATCCTCTATGGCCTTTACCATACCTATGTTCTTGGCTACTCCACCAGTAAAAGCAACCTCTCTTTCGATTCCCACGCGGCGTAGAAGTCCTAATGCCCTTTGTGCCACCGACTGGTGCACGCCAAGCAAAATATCCTCTACTTTCTTGCCTTTGCCTAACCAAGAAAGAATTTCCGACTCAGCGAAGACCGTACAGGTAGTAGAGATCTTGACTGGCTTATCCGACCGGAGAGCAGTGGGTCCGAGATCATCCAAGGGTATCTCCAGGGCTGCTGAGGCACCTCCGAGGAATCTCCCTGTTCCAGCAGCGCACTTATCGTTCATGCTGAAATCGAGGATTTCGCCGTTGGGACTTACCTTGATAGCCTTGGTATCCTGTCCTCCCATGTCCAGTACCGTTCGCGTGTCCGGGAACATGTGGACTGCACCGCGACCATGACAAGAAATCTCTGTGGTCTGAGTATCGCCGAAGGTCACCTTATAGCGGCCATATCCTGTGCCAACGATGAAACCGACTCCCTCTTTCTCCTCGTGAATATCCCCATCGGCTAAGGCGAGCTCATAGGCGCGCTCGGCAGCAATGGTCACATTGGCACCTGTATCTATGAGAGCTCTACCCACTATGCGGAGATCTTCATCGATTATAATAGCCTTGGTTTGAGTGGAGCCTACATCAACTCCTGCTGCATACGGCATATGCTTCCTCCTCTGTTCCGATCTTGAGACTAACTAGCACGAGCGGCCATCAACTTGCGAGTGGCGAGACCCTCGAAGAAGGCATCCACTCGGTTCTTCAGCTGAGCCTCCGAAACCACCCGAGGATCCATGTGGTCGGAGTCGAGCAGCAATGTACCTACGTCTGCATCTTTCATTACTGCCAACCTGTTGTCTGCCAGTCCAGTAGAGACTGTCCGGCAGGACTTGATGGCATGGTAGACGACACCATCGATACCATAAGGTCCCACCATGTCCACCAGCATCTTGTCCGAGTAGAACATGGAGTCCATCGCATCCCTCACCGTAATGAGCACACCTTCAGCCAGACTCTCCAGCGGATTGTCCAGATCGTACTCGAATCCGGTGTTCGTACCCCCAGAGGCGAACCACAGATAGCTGGAGCCCACGAACTCACCGCCCCACTCGCTGAACATCTCCCCGAACCGCCTGAATATCGGATAGCAGGGCACTCCTACGAAAACCAGCCGGTACTTCTCCTCATGAAGCGTGCCGATACCGTTAGCAGCCTTATACTCGAGCTCCTCCACCAAATCTTCGAAGTACTCAGCTCCTTCCTTACGCCCTCTGAACCCATTGGCAACGCCCAAGTAGACGGTCCCATCGGTCACTGCATTGTAAAGAGCTGGGACAGCTTTGTTCAGTTCGACTACTCGCTTGAACCCTACGCTAAGCCTATTGGCGTAGTCCATGTTCTCCCGCAGCTTGTCTATGTCGAACCTCTTGCCGGTCACCCCTTCGAGAACATTGATGAGCTCCCTCAACTGGCCTTCGACATAGAGACGATCATTCTCGAAGTCTTCATTACCTCTCCAGGTTTGCTTGCCTTCTGCGCGAGTACCAGGCACGTCAAGGGTGAAGATAGGTATGTTGTACATCCTCTCCCATATCTCCGCCCATTTGATATAGGTATTACAGGCATTGGTGTAAACAGCAACCGCAGGTCGAGGTATGCGACCCATAGGATGCTCGCCATGTCGCATCTGCAAGCCAACATCTGCCTTGACATAACCGCATACGTCAGAGGCATAGCCATAGTCTTCGGCATCGGCTATGTAGGACTCCGACACATGCCTGACCGCCGTCTGTAGACCATTTATCTCAGGGAACACCGTGTGCAAGTCAAAAGAGCGCAACAGCTCTGCAAGGCTTCCCATCACGAACACGTAGGCAGACTTCTCGCCCCTCTCTTCCGAGGTAGTCAGTTCCTTGTACCACTCACGAAAAAGACGGTTGCCTTCCTTGTTCCCCCGACCAACTATAGAGTCAGCACCATCATGGCCTGTCGATGCGGACTGATTCACACTCTGCTCACTGCTCATTGCAACCTCCATCTCTCAACTCCCCCCTCTCACACGAAGAGAAGGTTTTCTATGAACGTCTCCAACTGAATTTGCAAGTTGTCGAAGCTAGTCATGGACTCCTCGAACTCGCTGACGAAGTAGGGAATTCCCTCCTCGTCGAGCGCCTTGATGTACGCCACCTGCTCATCAAGGCCTGGCTCGCACATCTTGGCTGCAGTGATAATTGCCGCATCCGCCCCGGAGTTCCTTATCCGCTCCAAGAGCATCTTCTCCTTGGGCTTGCGCAGATCATGCTGAACCGGGCTGTAACTGGAGTGCTCCAGGTATGCATTAGCCAAGTTGGCCAATGGATCGCCCTCCAAGGGCACGTCTTCAGTAATCCAACGCAACCCTATCAAGAGGTCATCATCGACTATATAGGATGACTGGCCTATGGTATTCAAAAGATCCAAGGGGGGTTGTTCGCAAAATCCACCTTCGAAAACTAGTCGCATCCGATCCTGTGGCTGGAGATCACGCTTGCCGACAAGATCCAGAGCATACCTGAGTAGCTCGTTATGCTCCTCTCTGGGCACCATCCCGCCTACCGCCATCAATGCATACGCCTCGTCCACTGCCAAAAGCCACGGGGTGTCCCGCCTGATGGCGTACATCTCTCTCAACAACCGCCTATTCTCGTTGAAGATAGCTATTGCTGACCGCAGATCCTCATCGGTGATCCTTCGTCCAGCCACATCCTCTACTCCCCTCTTCAGTCGGTCATACTCACCGCGTAAGTATGACTGGGCATAAGCAGAGTTGGCATTTTGGGGAAGATATAGGATCTCGCAAGGGTAGTCGAAGTTCCTTCCGTATACGGCAGCAAGATTCCTCGCGGAATCGCATATTGGATGCGAAACGAACATGTCCAGTACGACCTTCTCGGTCAAGGATAGTTCCAAGGAGGTCTTCACGATGGAGCACAGATAACCCCCGAAGTGAGCATCTGCTCCCCTTGCCTCGAAAGAACCGCCGCGTATGAGGAGAGGAAGCATCCCTGCTGCTGCCACGATCTCCTCTGGGAAGTAAACCTGGAAATGGCCTACTACCTTACCGCCATCCTCACGCCAGCGTTTGACCGTAGGATAGTCTACGTCTTCCACGAGGTCACGGCAGTATTGAATAACCCCCTCTATCGGCAGTCCCTGCCAACCTTCCATTACACGAACAGCCATAGCAACCTCACGCTCTTTCTCTCTAATCCACCTGGTACACTCCCAGGACTGCACCCACCCCCTGGATAGTTAGACGGTAAAAGCCTCGGCACATCCGGTCCTGGCTACCGGCTATCTCTCCAATGGAGTTTAATCTACCAACTGTTCAGTAAGACTATGTTACACCACTCTTACTCAAGTTGCAACAGCTTCAAACGTTTCTTACTGGAAGATAGTAAACAAACTCATTTACCAGGCAATTCACATTCCTGAAGGAGAGAGGGAAGGTCGCCTACACCTGGATGTTCCATCTTCCAAACCACATTACCCAACTGAAGAGACACTACCCAACTGAAGAAGGGGATAGAAAGTTCACAACTACCTGAAGGAGAAGTTCACAACTACCTGAAGGAAAGCCATAGTGCAATGAGCAAAGGAGCGCGACAACTCACAAGAGGGGCATGTTCTCGAGGAAGAGGTCGAAAAGCACATGCGTTTAAAAAAAATAGTGATCTGAGTCATGCCCTCCAACAACAGGTCGAGGAGGCAAAGACAAAATGAAGGGATGGTCGTGGGAGAGTCCTCCTCTGGACCAAGAGAACTCTCCCATCCCCGCACATCCTAGATCACTTCCCCGGAAGTTTTGCTCAGGGAAGCTTGCTCTGTCGGTCACCAAATGCCAATGCCACTCATCCCCTAGTCAAGTGCGCATTGCTCAGACAAGCTTCCGTTTGTCCACCACTCGTTGAGCTTTTCCTCCCTCTGAACGGGGCAGCTTACCCGGTTCGAGTAGGGTAACCTTCGCTGAAACCCCCACGTTCTCTCGAATGGAGCGCTGGGTGCGATCACGGACCCTGCGAAGCAGGTGATCAGCCTCCACGATCTCATCGGAGAGGAACTCAGCCGCTACCTTGTGAAAGGCGTCCTCGGACAACTCTACCTCTACTTCTAGTTCGTCCAAGGTGCCGGTACGATCCACCAGGAGTCTGTAGTATGGGGCCAACTCGTCTATTCCGCCAAAAGCAGCCTCTATCTGGCTCGGGTAGACATTGATTCCCCTTATGATGAGCATATCGTCAGTTCTACCCTTGACCATGGCCATTCTTGTAAGAGTACGACCACAGCTGCATGCAGAGTGGTTCAGACTAGTGATGTCCCCGGTCCAATAACGAATCAAGGGAAGAGCTTCCTTGGTGAGAGTAGTGATCACCAATACGCCTTCTTCGCCATCGGGTAACTGTTCTCCAGTATCTGGATCCACGATCTCGGCAAGAAAGTGATCCTCGTTGATATGAGAGCCAGAACGCTCCTCGACGCACTCGAAGGATACCCCGGGACCGATAATCTCTGAAAGCCCGTACACATTTACGCTTTTTACTCCAAGACGGCTATCTATCTCGGCGCGCATAGTCTCTGTCCACGGTTCGGCTCCCACCAAGGCATACCGCAGAGGGATGTCCTCCGGGTCCACTCCTTGTCGTGCAAACTCAGTAGCAATGGTAAGAGCATAGCTAGGAGTGCAAGAAAGTACTTGCGCGCCGAAGTCAACCATCAACATGACCTGACGTTCGGTCATTCCCGTGGAGGCAGGGACTACTACCATACCTAGGCTCTCACCACCAGCGTGGAAGCCCAAGCCACCCGTAAAGAGCCCATAGCCATAAGCGTTGTGCAGTATCATGCCTGGTTCTGCACCACCACCGGCAAGAGCTCGAGCACATACCTTCCCGAACAGCTCCAAATCTGCACGGGTGTACCCTACGACAGTGGGTTTGCCAGTAGTCCCCGAGGAGGCATGTATCCTGGCTAGCTCCTTTGTACTCCTAGCGAACAGACCGAACGGATAGGTGTCCCTGAGGTCGGTCTTCTTGGTGAACGGTAACTTGGACAGGTCGGAAACGCTGTGGATATCACTGGGCTTGATGCCCGCTTCTTCCAGCCGTTCCCGCATAGGAGCAACCTGTTCATACACCCTGGACACCATCTCATGCAGTCGTGCAGACTGTAGTTCGATCATTGCCTCTCGACTCATTGTTTCAACATCAGGTTCGAATATCACCTTTGTGCCCCTCCTGTGAACACTTTGGACGCCCTGACGAACGCCTTTCCCTCCATCAGCTTTCGAGCAGTTCTTGTGTAAGCAGCCTTTTGTACAACAAGACCTCCTGCTTCATCCATCGAGACATTAGCCATGACCACATTTCGACCGGTAGGATGGCCTATGCGAACCTCCTCTGCACTGCCATCGCCCAGGTAGGCGAGAGTTCCTGGCAATTTAGCTGCTACGGCAACGGTTACACTGGCTGTACCAGGAAAGGCTTTGTGCAGGGCTAGAGGTTGGCCTCCAATCACCTGAGCAACGAAATCTATCTCCTCCATTCTTACCTGGCCGTCACCGACCACCGTTGAATAACTGTGAGCATCCTCCAAGAGCACCGGGATAGGGACCAAGCCCCCTTCGGGAACGCCCAACATACGTGCTACTGCTCGTTGCAAGGAGTCCACCTTGGCAATTTGGGTATCAGAGGGGAAGGAGGGGATCTCTCCTGGCTCGAACCCAAGATCGGATGCCCTTGCCAGTACACACAAGTTGGCAATGTCCACAATGGAAACCGGCACCGTACCGACCAGAGGAACATCGACCTCGTCTACGGTCGAGCCCGTTGGCAAAAGCTTACCGGTAACGGATCCAACTGTTTCTCGGTAATCGAGCAGTATCTCAGCTCCTGTACCAGGGACTCCATCAACTTGGCAGTCCCCTTCTACAAGTGGCCTGCCCTCCGCTACAGGCACAGTAGCCACGAACACCTTGTGGGTATTGGTATTGTGAACTCTCACCGTGGTCAATGGCGATACTGGATCCACATAACCATGCTCAATGGCGTACACCCCTACTGCAGCCGATATGTTGCCACAGTTCATATCGGTATTTACCTGTGCCTTGGTTATACTTACCTGTGCAAACGTATAGTCTAGGTCGGCATCCTCGATACTTGGAGGCCCAATCATGGCAACCTTGCTAGTAAGCAAGTCCGCGCCCCCAAGCCCATCTATCTGGCGAGGATCAGGACTCCCCATGAGAGCAAGCAAGAACTGCTCCAGTTCTGCCTCATCGCTCGGCAAAGCCAGCCTAGGGAGGAACACTCCCTTGGAGGTACCACCTCGTATGATTGCACAATCAACGGCTAAGAGCTCCCCCTCTCGTGAAAGAGAAGGGGAGCTCCCTTCAGTTGCTGGCCGCATGATCAAGCCACAAGGATATTGACCGTGCAGGCAGTGCCTTCTACGCCTTGTGCTTTCCCGCCTCGGCAGTGCGCCACCCCTACTTTCGCATTTTGAATTTGGCGTTCGCCTGCCTCTCCTCGGAGTTGCTTGACCAACTCCACTACTTGGGCAACACCAGTGGCGCCAAGGGGATGACCCTTGCCCAAAAGACCGCCGGAGGCATTGACCGGGAAGGAACCGTTGATATCCATCTCTCCCTTCCCTACTCTGGCCACATACTCACCGTGGGGCACAAGACCCATTCCTTCCACCCGGAGGGCCTCGGCAATGCTGAAGCAGTCATGCACCTCAGCAAAGTCGATGTCGCCTGGGCCTACTCCCGATTGCTCATAAGCTGTTTGAGCAGTTCGCCACGTGAGGTCCTCCACGGTCATATCGGCTAGACCCACCTCGGTACGACCACTCTTCAAAGCGGTGCCAGCTAGCTTGATAGCCCTACTGCTCCCTAGTTGATGGAGCTTCGCCTTGCTCACCATGACCACAGCTGCAGCACCATCACTAACTGGGGCACACTCGTGCAGGTGGAGTGGATCGGCTATCAAACGCCCTTGCATGACCTCTTCCAGAGTAACCGGCTTCTTGAAGTGAGAGAGAGGGTTCATGGCCGCGTTCTTCTTGTTCTTCACGGCTATCTGAGCAATTTGCTCAGAGGTAACCCCGTATTGAACCATGTAACGCTGGGCTCTCATGGCATAGATGCCCGGCATGGTCAGCCCTATCTGAGCCTCCACGTCACTAGGATCGGGAGCAAAAGCTCCTCTGAACAAATTGGTCAAATGCTCGACGCCTAACGCTAGGACGATGTCGTAGGCACCAGCTCGAAGAGCCATGGCTGCATCCCATATTGCAGTAGATCCCGACGAACACGCATTCTCTACGTTGTCAATTGGGATACCCGACAACCCCGCTGCATAAAGAGCACGCTGTCCCATAGCCATACCTTGGTATACATGGCCAACCCATGCAGCCTCTATGTCTTGCCGACTAACTCCTGCATCGGCAAGAGCTAAATTAACCGCCTCTGCACCCAGATCAGCAGCGGTCTTGTCCGGATGCTTGCCAAATGGCGTCATCCCAATACCTAATACATATACTTCTTCCATTGCCTATACTCCCTTCAACAAGGCCATTCAAAGAATTGACGCCTCCCTGGAAAACCTCCAAAGGAAACCTCGCACCTTTCATCACTCGCATCAACATCCATCCAACAACAACACAGCCCCTACCCTCTCAATCTCTCCGGAGGGATCGAGACTGGCCCACGCCTGGGGTCGACCCCCACCGACTGGTGGTGTCACAATCTGGCATGGGGAATCGAGACTGGCTCACCATTTTCCACTCTGGGGCCGGATCCCATGACAATGTCCACCTGACTGCCTATGGGGGGCGGCTCCTCTCCGTCATATGGCATCAATACCCGTACCTGTTCGGGAAAGTCCACATAGACAAGAATGTAGGGGGTCTTGAACTCGGGAGTTGACTGCCTCACCACCGTAAAGGTGTAGACGGTTCCCTCGCTAGCGAGCAAGATGTCGTCCAGTGGACTACTTCCATCAGCTGGGCAAATGCTTCGGGGAGGTTGGAACACCCCTCCACAAGTCGGGCATTTGCTAGCCCGCAGACGTACCTTGCCATCCTCGATTACATAGTTGACCACCTTCTCGGGGGCTTCCGCCTCATCTACCTTGGTCATTGCACTCCTCCTTAATCAATAATGTCTATACAACAACTACTCTTCACAGCAGAGATCCTTAGACGAACAACCTGACAACCTTGCGTGGTCACTGAGGACGGTAGATCGCTCACCAACAGAGGCTCTCCGTCAAACATCCCTTGGACCGTCCTCAATAGGCCCCCACGCTACGACCACCGCATACATAGAGAACCTGACCGGTTATGTACCACGAATCATCGTCGGCAAAGAAGGCTACAGCGTGACCAATATCTGCTGGCCCTCCTATGCGCCCAACAGGAACGGTCTTCACCAGTCTCTCTTGAGCCTCTTGGCTCAATCCACGGAACAACGGAGTGTCTACTAGGCCAGGAGCTACGACATTTGCAGTTATTTGGTACTTAGCGAACTCCAAGGCAAGCGTGCGAGTAAAACTGACCACCCCTCCTTTGGATGCAGAGTAGTTAGCTTGTCCTGCTCCGCCCAACCAAGCACGAGACCCTATGTTCACTATACGTCCGTAGTTTGCCTCCATCATATGCTTAACAGCAGCCTGGGTGCAGAGGAACTGAGATTTCAAGTTGATCCTGAGTACCTCGTCCCAGTCCTCTTCACTCATCTTCACCAGCCATTTATCACGCGCAATACCCGCATTGTTGACCAGGATGTCCACTTGGCCGTAGGTATCCTTGGCATAGTCCACCAAACCGTCGGCACCAACCTTGGTGGAGATATCGCCAACGTAGTAGCCCACCTCGAAACCGGCTGCCTTCATCTCGTCAGCAAGAGCCGAGACCCGAGGTTCATCTATGTCGTTCAAGACCACTCTGGCACCGCCGACAGCCAAGCGACGAGCAATGCCTTCCCCAATTCCTTGACCTGAACCGGTAACAATAGCTACACGATCTTTTATGCCCATTTGATCATCACCTTCCTATGAACTTAGGAGAGCGCTTCTCCACGAAAGCGCGCATGCCTTCTTCTCTGTCATGGGTACCACGAAGGAAAGCATGGCAAACTGCCTCGAACTCCAGACCTGTAGCCAGATCCGAGCTAGTAGCCACGTACACGCTGCGCTTGATCCGGTCAATTGACAATGGGGCCTTACTGGCAACCTTTTTCCCGAATTCCACAGCAGCAGAAACCGCCTCTCCCTCTGCCACCACTTTGTTGACGATTCCGAGTCTGTATGCCTCATCTGCATCGATGCGATCACCACTGAACATAAGCTCCATGGCTATCGCAGGACCCACCAGCCTCGTCAACCTCTGGGTTCCACCAGCCCCAGGCATGCTGCCCACATTGGCTTCAGGGAATCCGAACTTGGCAGTAGCATCAGCGATGCGCAGGTCACACGCCAAAGCCAACTCGAAACCCCCTCCCAGTACATAGCCGGCTAATGCAGCTATGATGGGTTTGGAAACCTCCTCCATGTAAGAGAACAAACCTCTTATGATCTCACCAAGAGGATCCCGAGCGCCGCCCGTATCGTACTCTGCTACTCTGCCCTTTATGTCTGCCCCGACTGAAAATGCCTTGGGCTGTCCAGCCAACACTATTGCACGACAGTCCACCTCCCGATCAAAGTCCGAGAGAAGCTCTCGCAACTCAGCCAGCATCTCAGGGGTAAGAGCATTGAGTGCCTCTGCCCTGTTGATGGTCACAACCGCCACTCCGTCAGCAAAGCTCGACTGCACCAAGTCGCTCACTTGACCTCTACCTCCATCCAGTGCCTCCTTATCCGCCTATCCGGTTCCCTGCCACCGTTCATACCATCGGCCTCCTCTATTTTGACCCTTGAAACTGCTTTGACTCCTGAAACTACTACAGCTTGAAGTCACTCCAGGCTGTAGTAGTCCTCGACAAGGATCAACTAGAGATGGTCGAGGTATCCAATGCTCTTATTCATCCGACTTCTCCCACTGCACGACTACTCCATCTGCAAGCCAGCGATCCACTAGCTCGGTTGGAACCTCGGCCACTTCGGTCAGTATCTCTACGCTGTGCTCACCAGGCAAAGGGGCAGCACTTCGAGCACGTGCCGGCGTAGAAGACAGTCTGGCGGGCATCCCCACTCCAGGCATCTTCCCCAGTATCGGGTGGTACACCACTGGGAAGCGTTGCTCGTCGTCAAGATGGTCAACTCGGGCCAGAGACTCATAGTCGTAGATCTTGGCACAGACCACATCGGCACTCTCCAACCTCTCCACCCACTCGTCAGTGGAGGCAGTCTTGAAGACTCTGGAAAGCTCCTCGAACAGTTCACGGCGATTGGCCACCCGTTGGGCTACATCTATGAAACGCGGATCACTAGCCAGTTCAGGTCGTCCTATCACCTCCGTGAACTTCCTCCAGCGGTCCGGCCAATAGGCGGCAACCATGATATAGCCGTCCATGGTGGGGAAAGCTTCGTTAGGGGCTGCATACGGTGCGGCGCTGCCCTGCCTCCCAGGAGAACGTCCGCTAGCCTGGAACATCGACCAAGGCACTGTCTGGAACATGAACATGGAGTCCAGCAAGGAGACATTAACTCTCTGTCCTCGACCGGTCCCTTGACGCGCCAACAAGGCCAACAGTATTCCCTGCACTGCGACCAAGGCCCCTACGGTATCAGCCGCTGGTACCCCAACTTTTACCGGTGCACCGTCAGGTTCTCCAGTAACACTCATTATTCCGGACATGGCCTGTACGATGCCGTCAACGCCCGGTTTGTCACGCCATGGGCCATCCTGACCAAAGGCGGTGATCGAACACCATATGACTTCAGGGCGCTCAGCACTCAAGCTCTCGTAGGAGAGACCTAGGCGATCCAGTACGCCTGGGCGGAAACTCTCCAGGACTACATCACAGACACGCGCAAGTCTGCGAAGGACCTCCACTCCTTCGCCATGCTTGAGATTGATCACTATAGAGCGCTTGTCCCTATTCATTCCCAGGTAAGAAGCAGCTTGATCTTGGATGAACGGAGGACCGAGTTTACGCCCCCATTCTCCACCAGGTGGGTCTACCTTGATGATCTCGGCACCGTATTCACCGAGCACCATCCCGGCAATAGGTCCTGCTGCCCCTTGAGAGAGATCCAGCACTCTGATACCTTCAAGCGCTGAGCGCACTCCCTGCTACTCCCTCCTTGTCCACTCCACCACCGTTGTCAGCTACACGAGCCAACCTGCCAACTTGATTACCTGACAGCCGCCATGAAGGAGCATGGGCGTCGAGGTACTCGTCCATCATCTGCCATCCAAGCTTGATTGCCTGTCGATTCTTCTCCTTGAAAGCTGGAGGCGACCTTCTCTCTGCAACCTCCGAAAGGCTCTCCACGGATATTGCCTCTATCAATCTAGCCAAGGAGGCTGCACAGATCATATTGGTTACCACTTTCGCACCTATGCGCACCTTGGCTGCCTCTTCGAAAGGTAGAGCGATGATGCTCTCCCGCTCAGGACCGCTCACATCGACCAACCCAACTCTGTCCACATCCACTACGAGGCCCACATCCTTTTGGCCAACGAGTCTCTCCCCAAATCTAGTCCACGCTTTGTCCGAAAGGACAAGACATAGATCTGGCACTTGGAACTGGGGATTGGCAATTGGGTACAGGGAGAGAGAAAGATCCGCCCTAGTGGCTCCTCCTCTAGCTTCTGGACCATGCTCCTGAAGCATGGTGGCATAGAGCTCAGAGCTCAACGCTGCCTCGGCAAGAACGGTAGCCGCCAAGGCAATTCCCTGACCACCCGAGCCACTGAGTCTGACATTAACTCTGTTAGCAGCCGAAACCATCAGGCATCCCTCCCCTGGTCTGTACTGTACTGTCCAGTCTCATTGACCTCGGAGCTACGAGCACCCTTGATCCCCATGGTCTCCTCCAAGGTAAGCCGACTCGAGCGATAGAGAAGGCCGGTGGGAAGGACGGGCCTCACTGGCTGTGCGTCGGCAATTGGCTCTACGGTTGGCCTTCTGGCCAAGTCGGCATCGATGGACGGCTCGTAACGTGCCTGACTCATGAGCATGTCTGCTCCACCGCCGAAGCGGTTGGTTCGACCGAAGTACTCCGTGCAGTCACTCATCACCTCAATGAAGGAGAACCCTACGTGATCCAGTGCCTGGCCGAAAACCTCCCCGAAGACTTGGGGACGGTAGCTCTGTGCTCTGGCCACGAAGGTCGCCCCAGCTGCCTTGGCCAACTCAGCAGCATCAAAGGAGTGCTGGGTATTGCCTTGTGGAGTAGTAGTGGTGTAGGCACCCAAGACAGTGGTGGGAGCAGCCTGACCTCCGGTCATTCCGTATATCTCGTTGTTCAACAGAACACAGGTCAGGTCTATGTTCCTCCGGGCAGCATGGATGAGGTGATTGCCCCCAATGGACAGTCCGTCTCCGTCTCCGGTTATGACTATTACGGTCAGTTCCGGTCGAGCGAGCTTCAACCCGGTGGCAAATGAGAGAGGCCGCCCATGAGTCGTATGAAGGGTGCAGGCGTCTATGTACCCTATGATCCTTGAGGAACAGCCAATTCCAGCCACAAAGGCTACATTGTCCAAATTGTCATATCGTTCCGACAAGACGGACAACATGGCATCCAGAATGATCCCATGACCACAGCCTGGACAGAGCATATGCGGCATCATGGCATGACGTAGCAGCCGCTTCTCCTTGCCTGTAACAGGAACTCTGGTGACGGTGGCCGCATCGGTGATTGCTGTGCTCATTCTCCACCTACCTTCTTTTCGATGTCTACCTCTGTTGCACCTATCTTTGCTGTGGTGCTTGCAGGTACGACCATGCGTGCTTGGTTCTTCCCCTCTGTCCAGGAGACCGCCTCGGCCAGAGGTACCCTCCTGCTTGCAGCCGCGGGAAGACCATCCGCTACTTCCAAAGCATGGTCGATCACTTCCTCTGTAGTGATGACCGCTCCTCCTGCCTTGAGCAAGGGATGGAGGAGAGCATCGTTGTGCGCCACCCTCTCCACCTCCCTGGCCCACTGGCCTCTGTTCATCTCTACGACCACCACCGCCTCTGCCTTGGCCAAAGCCTCTTTCAACAACCCATCCTGAACTGGCCAGAGCAGTCGTGGACGCCAAAGTCCCGCTTTTACACCCTTGCTTCTAAGGACATCCACCGCTGCTTTGGCTGTTCGCCCAGTTATCCCATAAGAGACAATGACAAGATTGGCATCGTCCATCAAATAGCTCTCCGGTTCAACCAGCTCCGTGACTACTTGAACCTTCTTCTCCAATCTCTCCAACAGGGCAGCTACTATCGATGTGTCGGTGGTAGGGAACCCTCGTTCATCATGCATCAGCCCAGTTACATGGAACCTATAGCCTCTGCCGAAGTCGGGCAGAGGGGCTACCAATGCCTCATTGGCTCTGTAAGGCTCAAAGGATGCCCCTGGTGGCTGAGTTGGACGAGGACGTGAGCCAATGCTACGAGGATCGGGTGAGTTGAGCTCGACACCCTCTCTCATGTGGCCTACTACCTCATCGAACAATACGGTGACCGGGGTGCGCAAAGACTCCGCTAATCCGAAGGCTTGGATGGTGAGGTCGTACACCTCTTGGACAGAGGAGGGAGCGAGTGCCACTGCAGCCCTGTCTCCATGGGACCCCCACTGAGCCTGCATGACATCACCCTGGGAAGGGAGCGTAGGTAGTCCTGTACTTGGTCCTCCTCTCATGACATCCACAACTACACAGGGGATCTCTGCCAAGTAAGCATAACCAATATGCTCCTGCATCAGGGAGAACCCCGGTCCCGATGTGGCCGTCATGGCCCTTGCTCCACCCAAGGATGCGCCCAGTACAGCTCCTAAAGAAGCCATCTCATCTTCGGCTTGCAAGAATACCCCCCCATGCTTGGGAAGCAGTCGAGCCATCGCCTCAGCGATCTCCGAGGACGGAGAGATGGGGTAGCCAGCAAAGAATCGACATCCTGCGGCTATGGCACCCTCTGCACACGCCTCGTTGCCTTGTATCAATCTCATGTAAAATCTCCTCCCTTGTACCGCCGCTACTCCGTGCTCGCACCAAGATGCGTCGGTACATCCAACCAGATCTCTATGGCCATGTCCGGGCACAGGCGAGCACACAACCCACACCCGGTGCAACGATCAGGATTCGACGCAACCGCAATATCGAAACGATCGAGCGACAGAACCCTTTCCGGGCATACTGCCACGCAGATATTGCAGCCTTTGCACCAATCCCTTACTATCTCGACTTTAGGTATGCCGCCACGCCAGGCTTCTATCGTCGTCCTCGAGGCATCGACAGCTTTGCCGCCTCCAGATCCCGGTATGGACTCGTAGCTCTTCTTCGATCCATTGGCTTGCAGAACAGTTTGACCCTTCGAACCAGCGGTATCCTGCTTCCATCGCTTGTACCAGCTACGTCCATTCTCGAAAGCAACCAGGTTGGCCTCCACTGTTTTCGGTGGGACCGTAGCAGCTATCGCCTCCTTCCATATCTCTACAGGAAGACCCATCTCCACGGAGAGAGCCCCCAAGAGAACGGTCTGGGCAATGGCCGGTCGTTCTAGAGCAGCATCACCGGCAATGGCATAGGTATCTATAGGCACCACTCCATCTGGCGGCGCCGACTCCAAGGCGTAGTCGACTCTGCCGCCTCGACGATCTGCCTGTGCAGTAGGGGGTATCCGCCGCTCGGTACTGACGAAAGCCACACCACCTGGCTTGAGATACTCGAGGAAGCGAAGGCCTTCCTCCCACTCGAAGCCGAGAATCCACTCTGCCTGCTCGGGCTCCAACATCACCGAGTGAACCTCGGGTCCAAAGCGCAGGTGACTTACCACGGTGCCACCGCGTTGGGACATGCCATGCACCTCGGACTTCTTCACATCCAAGCCAGCCTGCATGCAAGCAAAGGAGATGGTATTGCTAGCCGTGATGATCCCTTGCCCGCCAACGCCTGCTAGTACCATGTTCCCCTTGAGCTCGCCCAAGGGGTTCCTCTCCTTCGAACTCCTAGCTGGAGCAGGTTCTGCTGAGGAAGCTAAGGAATTGTCAGGTGGCTGGGCTGTTTGGTCGGGGGAGGGATCAGTAAACCTGTCGGTAGCCTTGGTCATGGTCATCGCCCCCTTTCAGTGGGACCAGAGGATGACGAGATGGACGACACCGCTTCGGAAACGGATACCCGCTTGCTGGTAGGAAGTATTGCTCCTTGTGGACATATTTGAGCACAGACGGTGCAACCGGAGCACAGAGCAGCGTCTATGCGGACCCGCTTGGGCATGACATCCAGGCTCATGTCCCAAATGAGAGCCGGGCAGCCAAGGTTCATGCACAACTGACAGCCATCGCAGCGATCCGTATCCACGTAGTAGACTGGTCCTCGGCTCTTCACCGGTGACTCCACGCATGGCCTGACCGTGACGACCACTGAAACTCCCTGTTTGGCTACGGCGTTCTCGATCGCCCTTCTCGTGGCGCCGACATCGTAAGGGTCGACCACGGTCACCGAGCTGACTCCGATAGCCTTGCATATTGCCGGGATGTCGACCCTGGGGGCAGTGCCACCACGAATGGTCATAGAGGTCGCCGGGTGCGGCTGCCCTCCAGTCATGGCCGTAATGCCGTTGTCCAGAATCACTACGGTCATGTTGGCTTCACGGTGCACTGCCTCGATGAGAGGCGGAATGCCGGCATGAAGAAAGGTCGAGTCCCCCAGTACCGCCACTACCGGTCTGCCACCAGTATTCCCTGCTTTGGCCAACCCTACCGCCATGCCAATGCTCGAACCCATGGAGAGACAGGTGTCCATGGAGGCAAGGGGCTCGGTAGCTCCAAGGGTGTAGCAGCCAATGTCACCGGCTACCACAGCATCGAGCTCTCTGAGCACCAAGAACGGGGTTGCATGAGAACAGCCAGCGCACAGAAGAGGGAAGCGAGGACCTACGGATGAAGCCGGAGATGACGTTCCGCTGGGACCGTCTTGACCTCGAGGAGCCTCCAAGACACCGGCCGACTGGAATCCTACGCGCACCAAGTGGGGGGAGAGCTCTCCATAGCGAGGGAAGAACTCCTTGCCCTGGGCGGCTATGCCGAACAGTATTAACGCCTCTTCCAGATAAGGCTCCAACTCCTCGACTACGAACAGCCTGTCCACCTTGGCAGCAAAGCTCTTCAAGCGCTCCTTTGGAAGGGGGAAGGTAAGGCCGAGCTTGAACACGCTGGCATCGGGGAGCACGTCCCGCACGTACTGGTAGGAGATGCCGGAGGTCACCACCCCCACCGAGGAAGAACGCATCTCCTCTCTGTTGAAGGGTACTTCTTCTGCCCACTCCTCCAACTTGGCCAACCGTTCCAGATGGGCCAGGTGGCGAACCCGAGCATTTGCTGGGAGCATTACGTACTTGCGGCGGTCACGACGGAACTCTCCTTCCCGACGACTCTCTGGAGAGGTAGGAACCACCTTGGAGCGCGAGTGAGAGACCCTGGTAGTAGTGCGCAGGATGACTGGGGTATCCCACTGCTCACTCAGAGCAAAGGCTGCTCTGGTGAAGTCATAGGCCTCCTGGCTGTCAGAGGGCTCCAGCAAAGGCACTCCTGCGAAACGAGCTATATAGCGGTTATCCTGCTCGTTCTGGGAACTGTGCATGCCTGGGTCGTCGGCGTTGAAGACCACCACGCCACCGTTCACTCCAATGAACGGGCTGGTCATTAGGGAGTCCATGGCCACGTTCAACCCGACGTGCTTGGTGGTCATGATAACCCGCTCTCCAGCCAAAGAAGCACCCATGGCCACGTCCATTGCCACCTTCTCGTTGGTGGACCACTCTACGTATACATCCGACTCCGGCGTGATCTTCGCTATGTACTCGAGCACCTCCGTACTCGGGGTTCCCGGATAGCCAACGGCCATGCCAGCTCCCGCATGCCAAGTGCCCAATGCAATGGCCTCGTTGCCGGAGAGAAGGCTTACCTCGTGCTTGATGCTGCCATCAGAGCCGTTCAAGGTAGGACCTACCGATACTGCGACTTTGCTGTCCGACGCCCTGTCCTTCCCATCCTTGCTGCTCTCGGATATCCTTTTTGAGTTCATCTCTTTCGAGACTGCCTTCTTGGTGCTCGCACCCTCCTTGGCAACTGCACCAGGGGAGGTGTTCACTTCTATCTTCATACAAGTGTCTCCTTATGCTCTTCCTTGGCGGCGGCCTCCTTCAAAGCCGACTCCACAACAGCTCTCGTCTCTTCGTCGTCCAACACATGAGCAGACCGCTTAGCAGCATCCAAGATGGCAGAGGCCAGCTCCGATGATTCTTCGTAACCGTGTTCACGTAGCCAGAACAGTGCATTCCACCTGCCACTCATCGGACCCACGGATATGCGTTGCTGTTTGCCTACTAGCCCCGCAGGTACAGCTGAGTAAATGCGGTCAGCAAGCCACGCTTCACCTTTTTCATATGCTTTGGCTACTGCAGCTGCATGAACACCCGTACTGGTAGCAAAGGCATCTGCGCCTACCACTGGGTAGTTCCTGGCGATCGGGAACCCAGTCATCTCACTGGCCAGTTCACAGTAGGCTGGCAGCCCGGTAAGGTCTGCCTCCATCCACCCGAGGAGGACAAGGTTGACCACCAAGGTATCCATCACTGCGTTGCCTACTCGCTCGCCGACACCTAGAGCACAAGCATGAACTCTGGTAGCGCCAGCAGAGAGAGCAGCTAGGTTGTTGATCAGATCAAGGCCACGATCCCTATGGCCATGGAAGTCGATCTCGATGGTGGAGAAACCCGCCTCGTCCAGGTCCTGACGGAGAAAGCTGATAACATGCTGTACGCCTACAGGAGTAGCTTGCCCAACCGTATCCGATACGCACACTCGGCTGGCTCCTGCATCAGCAGCTGCTCGATAGAGGCGCGACAGATCTTCCGGACGGGCCCTGGTGGTATCCTCGGTTACGAACATGACATCCAGACCGTGATTCCTGGCATAGCTCACTGCTTTGGTAAGGGTTTCTTCCAGATGCTTGAGATCCCATCCCTCCACCAACTGTCTAATAGGGCTGGAGCCGAGGAACAAAGCGGCTTGTATGGCTACGCCCGACCTCTGAGTTGCCTCCAGTATCGGATCTATATCGGCAACATGGGTACGTCCAGCACAGTTAGGTTCTATGGAAAGCTGCTCATCGCGGATTGTCTCAGCGAGCTTTATCACATCGGAAAGTGCGCTGCTGCTGGCCCCTGCATAGCCAATATCTGCGGAGTGTATCCCTAGGGCTGGAAGAAGTCGCAAGAAGGCCTGCTTCTGTGCAACTGTGGGCTGCAGGGTGGATGGAGATTGAAGTCCATCACGAAGCGTCTCGTCGTTGAGAATGATTTTCGTAGGTTGTTCGAAGGAACAGCTAGGTGGATCCACCTGATTCCAATCAAAGACCAACTCTGAGAGCTTGGGCAATCTCACGGCTGACGAGCCGGAGGATGATTCGTTGGTTTCGTACATGACTCCACCCCTCCTTGTAGGTTTTATTGCCTAGATGACATTTGACAAAAGCCAACACTAAAACTTAGGATGCCTTCCAGCTTGCCGATCAGTACAGAACTCACCATTGAGAACTAGCTTTGCACCAACCGTTCAGACTGGAACAGCAACAAATCCACTTATCACGAATCAAATTTCCTTGGAACACCTCGGTGTATTTCGCACTTCGTACATATCCGTACTTCAAGATTGCTTATATAGTTACTTTACGTTCGACTGTCCAGTCAGTCAAGTACTTTGACTAAATATCCCCTCCCACGTGCAAACCCATCTGTGCCTTGAACCAATTCCAAATAAGGAAGACCGCCACGTAATGAGCGATTTCACCCTCAAGGACGGGGTTGCGGTCGCCACCCGGCTCAATAATTAAAAAGTATAAGCGTTGAGCTAATAGGAAAAGCTTTCATCTTCCCGGTGCAGCGGCCTCAGTGATAGCCTGGCTGACCAAGTGCTTTACCATCCTCTTGCGCCAGGTATAAGCAAGATCGGTGTTGTCCAGTGGCTTTGCTGGTTTGGCTGCTTTCTCCGATGCCTCGGTAATGGCATCGTCGTCGAGATGGCGACCGATCAGGCAAGAAGCAGCCTCTTCGGCGATAACGGGATGGGATGCCACTCCAGAAAGGACTATCCTCGCTTCGGTTACCAAGCCGTCTTGGAGACGCAAGGCCGCTGCAGCTCCACCAATGGGAAAGTCTATAGATCCTCTTCGACGCAGTTTCACATAGGAAGAACGCCAGCCGTCCTTAGGAGGAAAGTGCAGAAAAGCCACCACCTCGTCCGGTTGCTTGGTCGTGTAACGAATGCCGTCGTCCTGGTAGAGGGAGCTCACTGGAACCTCTCGGCGCCCCTCGGGACCCACCAGGACCACACTGGCATCGAGTGCTATGGCTACCGGAGCTGTATCGGAGGAGGATACAGCCCAACATCGTGGGCTGGAAGGAGCTACTCGGCAAATGTCACCATCCTTCTTCAGACAGAATCCAACGGCCTGGCGCCACTCGTAGGTCATGTCATAGTAGTTGCACCGAGTATCCACCAACAGGTTGCCCCCAATAGTTCCCAAGTTGCGCAAGGGTGGCGAAGAAACCAAGGAGGCTGCTCGAACGTATCCAGGGTATCGTTGCAGCAGCTCGCCATCGCCCACCACCTTGGAGAGGGTAACAGCTGCACCTATGCTCACCCCCCCATCCGAGAGATGATCGACGGATTTGAGTTCCTCCAGGTGTCCTATGCCTATCAATGCCGACGGTTCCATCTGCCGTCTCTTCAACTTGGGCACCAGATCGGTCCCACCCGCCACCATCATGGCCTCACCGTTCAGTTCAGCAGCCAGAGAGGCTGCTTCCTCGACGGTAGAGGGACGTAAGTACTTAAACGGCTTGAGTCGCAACATGAGGAGGATCCACCTTTATACACTGAGGATAAGGAATATCAGGGAATGACTTGGGTCCGAACCTTGGAGCTTCGCCCTTGACTTTGGCATCCAAGGCCTTGAGCACCTTGTCAGGGGTGATCGGCACTTGGTCAACCCATACCCCCAAGGCGTCATGGATAGCAGAGGCCACTGCAGGGACGACAGGGAGCAGAGGGCCTTGTCCTACCTCTTTGGCTCCGTATGGGCCCTCTGGATCATTGGTCTCCACAAGAATGGTTTCCACCTCTGGCATATCGACAAAGGTGAGTGACTTGTAATCGAGCATGGAGGGTTGTTTGTGCAAAGCCTTGCGGTAAGCTTGCTCCTCCATGAGCGCTTCCCCTAGCCCCATGTACACGCCACCCTCGACCTGACCTCTCACAGAAATAGGATTTATGGAACGACCTATGTCATGAGCAAGCCATACCTTGTTCACTTGGACGATCCCCGTCTTCGAATCCGCATCCAGATCGACCACTGCAGCAGAGTAACTGTAGGCTGGGCTAGGTCCAACACCCGAACCTTTGTAGGGCCCGGCCAAGTCAGGAGGACGGTAACTACCAGCGGTAGAGATGGCTCCGTATCGTTCCTGGGCTAGCTGAGCTGTCTCCTCGAAACTGAGTGCCCCGATCTTTCCGTCACCGACCTCGACCTCTCCAGGTGAGCACCCCATGGACTCCGCAGCCACCTCGACAAGCAGATCCCGTAACTTCCTCGCCGCATCCAAAGCAGCATTTCCAGCCATGAAGGTCACCCTCGAGGAGTAAGAACCCAGATCCACAGGGGCAAGTCCTGTATCCCCAGTTACCAACCGGATGTCCGATGGCCACAAGCCTAGTTCCTCAGCTACTACCGTGGCTATGACCGTATCGGAGCCCTGGCCTATGTCGGTAGCACCACAGTAGGCAGTGACCCCACCTCGATCGAGTTTGAGCTGGCACTCGCTATGGGGAAGCTTGTTCCAATAGATGGGAAGACCTGCGCCGCTCAAGTAGCTGGCTACCGCAAAACCCATGCCATGGCCTTCAACTCTACGACGCCTGTGATAGCCAGAGGCTTGGATCACTCGATTGGTTATCTCCTCCAAGCCACAAGAGGTGATCCTCAACCAGTTGACCGTAGTAGTGTTGGGCTTCACGTAGTTGCGTCGTCTTACCTCTACAGGATCAAGTCCAAGGTCCTCTGCAATCTTGTCCAGATGCAGCTCCAAGGCGAACCGAGGTTGCGGGGTACCGTGACCCCGCTTGGGACCACAGGGAGCCTTGTTGGTGAAGACCCGAGCTCCTTCGAAGCGATAAGCAGGAATGTCATAGGTCGCGGTCTGTAATGCCCCAGTATAAAAAGTAGTGGCAACTCCGTAAGAGCCATAGGCTCCCCCATCAAGAGCTGTCTTGAAGTGCATGGCGGTTATCTTGCCGTCACGCTTTACCCCAGTACGTACCCACATCAATACAGGGTGACGACCTCTGTGGGCGTAGAAGACCTCCTCACGGGTCAAGGTGCACTTGACCGGCTTGCCCGTTACCATGGCCAGCTTGCATACGACCATTTCATGGGAGAAGGGATCGGTCTTGCCTCCGAACCCGCCACCATGCGGAGTGGCAACTATGCGAACAGCGGACATGGGTAAGCCCATCACCTTGGATACCGCTCTGTGCACATAATGGGGCGTTTGGGTGGACGACCACAAAGTCAGCTTGCCGTCCACATAGCTGGCAATAGCAGAGTGCTCCTCCATGGGCAAATGGGTATTGCCTTCGTAGAAGAAGACATCCTCCCTTATATGATCGGCCTGGGCAAAGCCAGACTCCAGATCCCCGAAGGCCAAAGCAGCCATCTTATGGATGTTGGCCGGCCCTCCATAGTCGTGGATAGGCTCGTCGACCGGTTCGGAGAGAGCCTCCTCGATGCTGGTAACCGGATGAAGGACTTCGTATTCGACGACTATTCTTTCACAGGCTAGAGCAGCTGTTTCTTCGTCATAGGCAGCTACAGCTGCCACTGGATCTCCGACATAGCGTACCTTCTCGTTCTCCAAGGCATGCTCGTCTTGGGTAACCGGCAGTATCCCATACTTGATAGGCAGATCGTCACCGGTTATCGCTGCAACCACACCCTCAACCTCCAGTGCTCCCCGGACGTCTACACGCTTGATACGCGCATAGGGATGGGGGCTGCGTAACAACTTGCAAAACAGCATGTCCGGAAGGACCAAGTCATCTGCATAAAGGGTGCTGCCGGTCACTTTCGCCCTGACATCAACCTTTGGTAAGGGCTTTCCAACTACGCGCACTGCTCAGACCTCCATCCGCCGTGCTGCCAACTCGACTGCCCTTGTAATACTTTCGTATCCGGTGCAGCGACATATATTCCCCGATAATGCCTCGGCGATCTCTTGGCGACTCGGAGCAGGGTTCTCATCGAGAAGTGCTTTGGCGGTAAGCAACATACCCGGGGTGCAGTAGCCGCACTGTACGGCTCCAACCTCCACGAAGGCTTCCTGAAGGGGGTGCAGTTCATCTCCGCTCTTGGCCAGGCCTTCCACCGTAGTGATCTCCTTGCCCTCTACCTGATGAGGAAGGAGCAAACAGGAGAGTTGAGGTATACCGTCAACCAATACGGTGCAAGCACCGCACTCGCCTAGCTCACAGCCGTGCTTCGTACCAGTAAGGCCCAGGTCCTCTCTTAGTATCTCCAAGAGCGTATGGTGCGGCTTGGTGAGCACCTCTCGCCTACGCCCATTCACAGTGAAGCCAACTACTATCGAATCACTCATCTCTCTGCTCCGCAGCTATGGAGATGAGCAACGGCTCGATCCCACCATGTCTCAGAACATCGAGCATAGGCTCGGGTATGCGGTCGGCCTCCAACGATACACTTCGTGCCGGTATGTTCACCCGACCGGATATCACGTCCACCTCCACGACGTCTCCGTCCTCGACCACCTCGGAGATGGTCGGACAAGCGATCGCCACGAGACCGATGGCTATTGCATTCCTCGAGAATATCCTCGCCAAGGAGTCGGCTACTACAGCAGCTACTCCCAGATCCTTTAGGTGCTGAGGTGCTGACTCGCGGGAAGAACCGCAACCGAAGTTGGGACCAGCCACGACTATGTCTCCTGGCTTCACCTCCCCGGCAAACTCGGGGCGGGCAGACTCCAGCACATGCTTCAAACGCTCCTCCATGGGATGGTGAACGTACTGGCCAGGAGAGAGCATGTCAGTAGAGATATCAGAGCCGAATAGCCAAGCCCTGCCACGTATAGCAGCCAGATCCACCGTCATTCTCCCGTTCCTGAGCCACCAGAGCCAGAAGCAGATACTCCTGCAAGTTCTCTGCCTGCCGATATGCCTTCTACTTCACGCGGATCAGCGATAGCGCCCATCAATGCCGATGCGGCAGCCGTCATGGGAGAGCCGAGATAGATCTCGGCATCTGCCGAGCCCATCCTGCCGCGAAAATTCCTGTTGTGGGTCCCCAGGCATCGTTCACCTGGAGCCAGAAGCCCGAGATGTCCCCCGAAGCAAGGGCCACACCCAGGTCCGCCTACGTAAGCACCAGCCTCAGTGAGCGCTTCTATGATTCCCTCTCGGGCGGCAGCCTCCATCACCTGAGCAGAGGCTGGGGTAACTATCAGTCTCACCCCTTTTGCGATGTGCCTGCCTCTCAGAATGCTGGCCGCTTGACGAAGATCCTCCAACCTGCCGTTCGTGCAAGATCCTATGAACACTTGGTCCAGAGGAGTGCCGACCACCTCGTTGACATCGACCACGTTCTCCACATGATGAGGAACGGCAATTTGTGGAGCCAACGAGTCGAGCAAGACCGTGTGACTTGCCGCATAGTTGGCACCTTCCTTGTTGGTCTGGACGAAGCCAGCAGGGAAGATAGCGAACTTGGCCCCCATCTCCACTCCCATGTTGGACACGGTCATGCGATCAGCCAAATCGAGCTCTCCTACTCCTGGCCCACCGAATTCCACCGAACGGTACTGCGCCTCTGTGGAACCAACAGCCTTCATGAGGTAGAGGATGAGATCTTTGGCCGTTACCCCATAGGAGAACCGACCTTCGAGAACAATGGATATACTCTCTGGTACCTTGAACCACAACTGCCCAGTAGCAAGAGTATAGGCCATCTCTGAACTGCCAATACCTGACGATGCTACTCCCAAGGCACCATATGTAGTGGTATGCGAGTCCGTGGCAACTACTAGTTGACCTGGGGACACCCGACCTTCTTCGACCATCACCTGATGACAGATGCCTCTTCCTATTTCGAAGAAAGCGCTTATCCCAAAGTGGCGAACCAGTTCTCTTGCTTTGGCTTGATGAGCAGCAGCAGACACCGAAGGGGGAGGAACCATGTGATCGAATACCACGGTCACTTTGTCAGGGTCGTACAGACGCTTGATCCCCGTCCTCTCCAGCATGGAAAGGACATCAGCAGCGAATATATCGTGCATCATCATGGCATCCACTTGGGCTACTACATATTCGCCTGCACTCACCCTATCCTTTCCTGCAGCTCTCGCCAGTATTTCCTCGGCTGCAGTGGGTTGCGGATACATCTCCTCTCTGCTCACTACTCAGTTCCGCGCAATCCAAGAATCCACCATGGCTCTGGCCCCATTCTTGTCTTTGTACCAGAGGCTGTTGATGGTGATGAACTCCTTCCATTCGCTGGGGAGATCCTCTTCAGCATAGATAGCATCCACCGGACATGGTTCTACACAGGCGCCGCAGTCGATGCACTCATCAGGATCTATGTAGAGCATACGATCACCTTCATCGGCATGTATGCAGTCCACTGGACACACATCGACACACGATTGATCCTTGGTGTCTATGCAGGTAGCACCAATAACATAAGCCATTTTCGCTGAGACCTCCCCTCCCTTTGCAGGACGGTAGCTTTTCCACTTACTTACTACGATAACCTTTCATTCGCTCTCACCTTACCCGAGAATCAACCACAGATGGTGCGATCGAATGAACAGCTACATTTAGTCAATAACTATTTTATTGACTGTCCGTCCGGTAGGTCAAGAGATCATGAAGCAGATTACTAGAGATTGTTCTCAGAAATCCTGGATGAGCCTTTCGGTTTGGCGGATCTCTGAGATCATGGGGTTCGGCCTCTGCATCTCCTCTCTGCTCACCTCCCCGGTAAGATAGGTGAGCACCGCCGCCAAGCAAGCTCTCTTGTACCAACTATGAAGGCGCTTCCAATCCTCCTCTTGAAGCCATTGGATATAGAGCCCTTCGATTATAGCCCTCACCACTGTAGCTGCTTCGGCCACATCTCCTACCTTGAACGCTCCTCGTTCCTGCCCATCCCGGATCACCTCTGCGTATATAGCATTCACCGTAGACCTGAAGGTGGCACTCAAACGACCGAAGGAATCGAAGCTCGCAGCGTGATCTATCAGTCCTATATAGGTAAGATAGAAGCGCCTGTTCTGGACTGGGTCACTGAAGATAGTATCGATCATGAGACGAATCCTCTCCTCTGCGGAGTTGACCTGAGAGACAGAGGCCCTTATTCGCTCTGCAATTTGGTCCAGCACCCACCTCATTACCGTCAGGACCAAGTTCTCCTTGCTCTTGAAGTAATACAGGAGCACGCTCTTGCTAACTCCAGCAGCATCCGCTATATCCTGGAGAGGAACTCGATAGACCCCCTTCTCTCCCATCACCCTATAAGCACTTCGGATGATATGGATCTGAGGGGCCGTATGATCCTCGTGAAGCAAACCTTTCGATTCCTGAACTGGGGAGGAAGACTTGACCACGTGGTCAGTCTAATACACAATACGGCAAATGAGCTGTTTCCCCAGGCTAGCTGCGACAATCAAGGGAAAAGCTAGCTGCGAC
>JAMDDE010000020.1:72423-96070 GCA_023489235.1 Actinomycetota bacterium
GCTAGCTGCGACAATCAAGGGAAAAGCTAGCTGCGACCACTAGCTCAGTTGCTCGATAAGGTTGGTTGGAACCTAGCTGCGACAATCAAGAGAAAATCTCGGTCTTGACCTAATCAGTCTTGACGAGAGAACTGCACTACCGCAAAGGCCAACATGACCAAGCCTAGCGCGGCGACCAAGCCTAGCTCCAATCCCACAGGTAAAACCCATCCATTCCACGTCATGGGAGCAGCAAAACGATGAGCTAGTACAGCTGGTGCAGACACGTGTTCGAAGACCGCTCTGCGCATTGGATCTACAGCATAGCTAACCGGATCTATCTTGGTCAGAGATGCCAACCAGGTAGGCAGTCCTTGAAGAGGGAAGAGAGCCCCAGAGAGGAAGAACATGGGTAATACGACGAACTGCATCACCACTTGGAATGATTCTACTTGGCTTATTCGAGCGGCCATGACTATCCCCACAGCTGTGAGCAGGAAGGCGGTCAAGGCAGTTTCTCCGACCAGAGTGAGCATGAGCACTGGCGAGTACGGCACATGAACCAATCCCGCCAAGGCGAGCATGATGAACGCCTGCAAAGTTGCCACAGTAGCACCACCAAGACACTTCCCTGCTACCAGTGCCCCACGCCTCACCGGAGCAACCAGCATCTCCCTCAAAAAGCCGAACTCCCGATCCCATACGATAGAAACAGCAGAGAAAATGGCCGTGAACAACACGGTCATCCCTACCACTCCAGGGAACATGAAGGTGCGAAAGTCTATGGAGTGACCTTTGGCGAAACTGGCAGAGACCATAGAGGACAGCCCCGTCCCCAAGACGAAGAGAAACAAGATGGGCTGAGCCAACGAGGTGAAGATACGAAGCCTGTTGCGGAAGAACCGTATCAGCTCCCTACGCCATACGATAGTTGCAGCACGTACATCGTCGCGTAGCCTTCCTCCAGCTACTCTGACAGGTGCCAATGGTGCTGATAAATGATGGTGGGAATGTTGAGGGGATGAATCTTGGTGCGCAATCCTTTCGGAGACCTCTTGATTCGTAGGTTGGGTCCTAGGTTCAGCAATAGGTCCAGTCGCAGCTACAGCAGCAGGCAGAGGATCGGATGCTCCTACAGTATCCTTTGAAGCGCTGTAGACAGATTGATCATCCATAAGGCTCATCTCCTTCCTCTTTGGGCGCGCATCCAAGGACGGGAGGCATTGCGCTCTGTCAAGGATGCCTCAGCATCGCGTATCGTACGTCCTGTATAGGTCATGAAGACATCATCCAGACTGGGCCGAAAGATCGCCACGGAAAGAATGGGCTGATCGAAGTTGGCAAAGAGCTGAGGCACGAACTCTTCTCCTCTTGCCACATAAAAGGTTACTGCCCCTTCGGAGACCGTTGCCTGTAATCCAAAGCGTTCTTGCAAGGAGGCAATGGCAGCAGCAGTATCGTCAGTTCTTATCTCGACTCGATCCTTGCCAACGCTTGCCTTGAGTGCTTCCGGAGTATCCATGACCACGATCTTGCCGTCATCGATGATGGCGATACGGTCACAATGCTCTGCTTCGTCCATGTAGTGCGTGGTCAAGAACATGGTTATCGATTCGCTCTTGCGAAGCTGATTGATATAAGCCCAGATATGGCTACGAGTCTGGGGGTCCAGACCAACGGTAGGTTCGTCGAGGAAGAGGACTCGAGGTGAGTGGAGCAACCCCCTGGCTATCTCCAACCTGCGCTTCATCCCACCGGAGAAGGTGCGCACCAATCCCGACCTCCTATCCCACAGCCCTACCATCTCCATGACCACCTGAAGTCTGGCGTTCACATCGGCCCTGGGAACACCGTAGAGTTCAGCGTGAAAACGAAGGTTCTCCTCAGCGGTAAGGTAGTCGTCCAAGGTAGTGTCCTGGAACACCAACCCTATTCTCTTGCGCACCTCTGCCTGATCGGCTACTACGTCATACCCAGCCACAAGAGCCTTTCCCGAAGTAGGTCGTATGAGAGTGCAGAGCATGGAAATGGTCGTAGATTTCCCAGCGCCATTGGGACCAAGGAATCCAAATGTTTCACCGGCCCGTACTTCGAAACTGACACCTTTGACTGCTTCCAGTTCTCCATAGCTCTTGTGGAGGTCATCCACTTCGATGGCTATCGAACCATCCTCGCTCACTACCCGATCCTCCCTTGTAAACGACCTTCCTAACGATCCTCAGAACCGTTCTGCAGTACGAAGCCCATGAACTCTCAGTGGGGGAAGTCGAAAATCTTCTCACGTCCGCCTCCACTGACCACTGCAACACCCTCTTCTCAGCTGAAAGGCATCTCTGTAGCTTCTCTCGATCTCCTGAGTTTGCTTCTAAGCTTGTTTTTGAGCTTGTTTCGTACTCCTAAGTTTTCCCATGCACGATTTTACTAACTATTTTACATCGATAGATAGTTAGACAAGCGAAATATTTTTAACTAGCGCAACCATCTCTAGTTAAAGAGCTCAACTAACTCGAGAACAGCACCAGCTCTAGCTCAAGAGCGCAGCTGCGCACCAACCTCTGCCTCTGTTTTGGCTATCAACCGTTGACGCAGGGCAGCGACCTCGCTATCGGTTAGAGTACGATCATTTGCTGCAAAACGCAGCCTGAAGGTCAAACTGCGACTGCCTGGTCGTATCCCCACCCCTCTATAAACATCGAACAGCTCGATGCTCTCCAGCAACTCCCCTGCCTCTCGTCGCAATACCGCTCCAACTGTTGCAGCTGGTATATCCTCGTTCACTACGAAAGCAAGGTCTATGTCGGTCGAAGGAAACCGGCTCACCTCCCTAGCCAAGCGAGTACGACGCTCGGTACTGAGCAATGCAGCTAGGTCTACCTCGAAGAACCCGATCCTTCTCTCCTTGATGGGCATATCGAAGCGAGAGAGTACCATTGGATCCACCTCTCCAACCACTCCTAACCTCGCTCCTCTGGCATCGACGATGCGCGCTCCCCGAGTTGGATGCATGCCAGGCAGTTGATCGGCAACAAGTGACACGCCCTCTAGCCCAAGTGCTTCGATCAGGACCAAGGTGGCTTCGACTGCTGCTCTTGCCCCATCACCATCCTTGGAGAACAAGGCAGCAAGCTGCTCTCGTTCGAGAGGAATAGAACCATCCGGTGCCGGGAAGAACACATTGCCTACTTCGAACAGTCTGATCGACCCCAGTCTCCTGGTGAGGTTGTAGCGTAAAGCTCGAAGCAAGCCCGGTAACAAGCTCATTCGCAACACCGACTCATCTCTGGTCATAGGATTGGACACCCTCACCGCATCTTTCTCGAGCCCAACTGCCAAGTGGTCTTCTGGGGCAAGGAACGAGGACGTCCACGCCTCACTAGCACCCAGGCCAGAGAGCACCTCCCGTGCCTTTCTCCTCTCTCGCTGATAGGAACTGATCCTTCCAATCGAACTCTTAGGGACTGGCCTCGTGCGCTGGATGTTCTCGTACCCGAGATGACGAGCTATTTCCTCGATGACATCGATCTCCCTGGTACAGTCAGGCCTGAAAGTAGGGACGGTCACCTGGAGTTGCCCATCGCCATCGGCCTCGGATACCTGGAATCCTATAGGCTCCAGCAAAGAGGCCATGTCAACAGAGGTCAAAGATGTTCCTAGTATTGCATTGACCCTGGCAGGACGAAGGGAGAGTACAGTAGGCTCCAGTGGACGAGACCGTCGCTCCACTACGCCTGCTGCAATGACAAGCTCCGGACCGGAGATCGAAGCGAGCAACGAACAAAACCTTGCTACCGCCCGGTCTATCCCCTCCGGGTCGCAGCCTCGCTCGAAACGCACACTCGCCTCAGTGCGCAAACCAAGTCGTTTGGCCGTTCTGGCAATGGCCATAGGTGCGAAATGTGCCGCCTCAATCAAAACCCTACTCGTAGAGGGGGATATCTCCGTGTCGGCCCCACCCATGAGCCCCCCTATGCCAACGACTCTCCCTGTCGCATCCGCTATGACGCAGTCGTCCACCACTCTACTCTCCGGCTTCTCACCCAATCTCGGATGATCCACTCTGCCCAATGTCCTCTCGACGCCATCCAAGGTACGGAGCTTCTCCCCTGGATGAGCACGCCTAACTTGCAAACCTCCTCCTCCTAGAAGATCCAAGTCGTAGGGGTGCGTCGGTTGACCGAGCTCGAGCATCACATAGTTGGATACGTCCACGACATTATTGATCGGACGCATTCCTGCTAGGAGCAGCCTCCTTGCCATCCACTGAGGTGAAGGAGCAACTCTCACCCCTATAAGCACCTTGGTGAGTATGCGATCGCATAGGTCCGGTGCTTGGAGATCGAGTGTGGTCAACTCGATCGACGAGGGCAGAGACTCATGTAGCTGGGGAAACTCCAGTGTGAAGGGTAGGTGCAGTTTGGCTGCAAGATCTCTGGCTATACCAGAGATGGAGAGGGCATCCGGCCGGTTCACATCTACGGATATATCGAAGACTACATCTTTCTCTATTCCCAATGCCTCCCTCAAGGGAGTACCAGGTACCATTCTGGACTCTCGAGCCGTAGAGTCCTTGGAAAGAACCATGATCCCGCTTGCGTCCTCGGATAGGCCTAACTCCTTACCGGAGCACAGCATGCCGTTGGAGACTACGCCCTTCAGTTTCCTGGAAGATATCTCGAAACCGCCGGGAAGTCGAGCTCCTACCTTGGCTAAAGGCACTACATCGCCTGTCTCGAAGTTCCATGCCCCGCAAACTACCTCCTGGCTGCCGCTGCCGGTGTCTACAAGCACCCGACGAATCTTGTCAGCCCCTTTGATGGGATGAATCTCCAATACAGTGGCCACAACTACATCTTCAAGGCCCTCACCCAACTTTTCCACACCTTCGACCACCAAACCCAGATCGTTCAAGGTGTCGGTCAACAGGGTCACGTCGTCATTGAATGGAGCGAAGTCCTTCAACCATGAAAGCGGTACCCGCACAGTAAGTGAGCCTCCCTATCTACAAGCTACGCAGAGGCGCTAACCTCTCGAACCACGAAATTGAGTTGTAAATCAAATTTGCCTCATCAAAATTGCTCAAAATTGTTCGAGAAACCTGATGTCGTTCTCGATCAAGGCCCTGAGATCTGCAATTTGATGACGCATCTGAGCACAGCGCTCGATCCCGAACCCAAAAGCGAACCCAGACCACCGCTCCGAATCGATCCCAACAGCAGAGAACACTGCTGGGTCGACCATCCCGCAACCTCCGAGCTCCACCCAACCAGTATCCGAACATGTCCTACATCCCCTGCCCGTACAGATGGTGCAAGTGATCTCGAACTCCGCGGAGGGCTCAGTGAAGGGGAAGTAAGAAGGGCGCAATCGGGAGTGGATCTGGGGACCAAAGTAAGCCGTAGTGAAGGTCTCTATGGTGCCTGCCAGGTCACCAAAGGTAATCCCTTCGTCAACTACGAGCCCTTCTATTTGATGGAATACTGGGATGTGCCGAGCATCCGCTGTATCCCGTCGATAACACTTGCCTGGAGCAACAGCATAGATGGGCAGCCGCCCTTCGAGCATCAGACGTATCTGCACAGGTGATGTATGGGTCCGAAGCAGTACTGACTCAGGCTCTCCTGCATCGAGGTAGAAGGTATCCCACATGCCACGCGCTGGGTGATCAGGGGGCATGTTCAGGGCTTCGAAGTTGTACCAGTCTGTCTCCACCTCTGGCCCTTCAGCTACTTGATAGCCCATTCCTACGAACACATCCTCCAACTCCATCTGAGTGAGAGTCACTAGATGTAGATGTCCGCGAAGAAGAGAAGGGGTGATCTCCGTCAAGTCCATGCGTTCAGCCTCTATCTGCTCCTCTCGTTCACGAGCAGAAAGGACCTCCCGCTTTTGCGTTACGAGTTCATCCAGTCTTTCGCGCACCTCGTTCAAGCGTTGGCCGACTTCCTTGCGTTCTTCTGGCTCCAATGAAGCAACTTCACGGTGGATGGCTGACAAGGCAGACCTCTTCCCGAGGACCAGAGTTGCGGCTTCAGCAAGCGCCTTCGAAGAAGTTGCTCGGGCTATTGCTCGAGAGGCCTCCTCTTCCACCTGAGACAGCTCATCCAGCAGTCCGTCTTTCCCTCTCGACCTCTCCACGGTACTATTCTCCATGATCACGGGGTTGTCCTGACCCTGCCCATCGACTGCTCCTCACTACCCTCATCTCCAACCAATCCTTCTCCAGCAAGAACTCTCCAGCAAGAACTCTCTGGCAAGCAAGTCAATGCCCGATCAATCGACCTCGTTGGCGCGCCACTTCGAACAAGACGACTGCCAACGCCGAAGCTACATTGAGCGATTCTGCCTTGCCCAGCATAGGAATGGTCAACCAGCTATCTATACTATCGTTCAGTTCAAGAGGAAGTCCTCTAGCTTCATTACCCACTGTAATAGCTATCTTTCCTTGTAGTGACATTGACATAGGGGACTTACCTCCATGTGCCACCGCTGCAAATGTTTTCACCCCTCTTGCTCGCAATCTCCGTAGTACATCCAAAGGGTCACGAGCTATCACCACCGGGAGATTGAAGATGGAACCAGCAGAGGCACGAACAGTCTTTGGATTGTAGATGTCTGCGCTGTCATTCCCGGTGCAAATAAAGGCATCTGCACCGGCTGCATCTGCACATCGGAGAGAAGAGCCCAGGTTGCCTGGGATGCCGAGGTCGACGCTGATAACTACAAGATCCGCGTTAAACACTCTTTCCAAGGGAACATCCACGAACTGGGCCAGAGCAATGAGTGGCTGAGGGGTGATGGATGAGGCTATCTTCTCCATCACCCCATCCCTCAAGGTCGCTACAGGACAACCGGTGAGCTCTGCGACCTCGATAACTTCCAGGGCAGCCGGATCATTCCAGGCTGATGGAGCCACATACAGCTGCTCTAGATGGGCGTTCGACGATAGAGCAGCTGAGATTACCTTAGATCCCTCCAGTACAAAGGTTCTTTGAGAGTATCTCTCCTCTTTGGATACGACCAGACGACGTAGACGCTTTATAGCCTGATTGGATCTACCGAGTTGCAACTCTGATCTCGCTTCAGAACTGCTGACCCCTCCGTCACTACTCATCACTGGGAATGGGTACCGTTCGACAACTGGTGCAGGCACAAGCTGAGCAAAGGATGTATACCTGCTTACTCAACCACCCCTGTTGTCTTGGAAAGCCCAGCCTTTGCAATTCTCACCAGCTCGACGAAGGCTTCCTTGTCTGACACGGCAAGCTCTGCTAGTACCTTCCTATCAAGCTCTACTCCCGCTTTGGTCAATCCATCGATGAAACGCGAGTAGCTCATACCTTCCAGGCGAGAGGCTGCATTTATCCGTTGTATCCATAGTTTGCGAAAATCACCTTTACGAGCACGACGATCTCTGAACGCATAGGCGAGCGAATGCATGACCTGCTCATTGGCTGCACGAAAACTACGACTCTTGTTGCCATAGTAACCGCGTGCTCTTTCTAGAACTGCCCGCCGATGTTTTCTCGAATGTACGGCGCGCTTTACCCTCGCCATCTAACTCCTTTCAGCGCGACAGATATCCCCATGGAGACACTGACGATATTTGAAGCTACTCAATGATGATGAGTTTAGTCTAACAAAACAGACCGGGTCGATGATAACTCTTCTATTTTGCTAACAGTCGTCGGATCTGCCTCGTATCCGACGAACTGACCTCAGCAAGTCGCCCAAGACGCCTCGTTCTCGTGGACGACTTCTTTTCCAGTAAATGTGACCTGAAAGCCCGCCTTCTCCGCAACCGCCCTGTCCCGGTGAGCTTGAAGCGCTTTGCTGCTCCTCTATCGGTTTTCATCTTAGGCATGATCGAACACCCTCCAACCTATGTGTCTATAGCTTACTCTCATAGCTTGACAGCTATATGGATATGTAGAGATCAGTTGTACAGAGATATATGCCTTGACCGACTCAGTCCTTTGGCTGAGCCTGCTCCAGGGACTGCTTGACCATTTGGAGCGATCCGTCAGTGGCAACAGCGCTCGATTCGTACAAGCTTGTCTCCGATTCGTTCATGGTTTCTGTAACACTGGGACTGTCCGGTGGAGAAGGGCTCATCACCTTCGATCCGAGCACGTTTTGCGATGCTCCTTCGAGCCCAGCCTCTTTGCCGATACGATTAGCAGTTTTGGCCGCATGAGATTGTCTGGCTCGCTTGTCAGGAGCAAGCACCATGACCATGTTCTTCCCGTCCAACTTGGGTTCAATCTCAACTTTGCCGGTCCCTTGCACCTGTTCGGCAACCTTGTCGAGTATCTTCTTGCCTAGATCAGGATGATATACCTCTCTCCCTCGGAACATGATGGTGAGCTTTACCTTGTGGCCTTCGGCAAGGAATTTGGCAACCTGACGTGTCTTGGTATCGAAATCACCCGGACCTATCTTAGGCCTGTACTTCATCTCCTTCATGCTGCCCCCACCCGAACGGCGGCGGCTTTCCTTGGCTCGCTGAGCTGCATCGAACTTGAACTTCCCATAGTCCATTACTCTGCAGACTGGAGGAGTAGCTTGAGGAGCCACTTCCACCAGATCCATTCCATGGCTCCTCGCCACTGCTAGAGCCTCGGGTAGAAGCACGATACCAAGTTGATTGCCGTCAGGACCTACCAGCCTGACCTCTCGAGCACGAATTCGTTCGTTGATTCTCGGCTCATTAGATGCACTAGAGGCAGCTATTAGACGTCACTCCTGTATAGCGGTCCCAGCACCTCGGTGAGGGACGATCCAACCACAACATATCCAAAATACTGGTACTCGTCCCTTGCTTGGCAACGACAAGGGGACGGTAGGCCAGCAAAATGAACTGGGAGGTGCAATCGAGAGGAAACTGGCGTGAGCACGTTCATTTCTCCAAAGCACTCCAATGCCCGGGAACTCACACCACCGCCTCGATCACAACTAATAGGCTATCAGTCATGAGCACCTTATGGACACCCAGTGGAGAATGGCCTGTAGGCGACAGAGAACAATCGACGACCCCCAAAGGAGCCTCTGGCTCTGACAACCATACCTCACCTCCTCCATACAACGACGATCATTCCACGGAACACATGAATACGCAAGAACAATACGATACCACCAATACCGAAGCCGAGGTGAAAGCAGCCGGAGATCAAGATGAAGCCCAAAAGAAGCTCATAGAGCAGATAGCCAATACACCTGCCAATTTGATAATTGCCAACCACTGCTACGGTTTGATCGAGCTCGCGGCTATTCATCTTTCTCAAAGCCCTCCCAAGCTCCAGGAGGCTCGTTTGGCCATCGATGCCTCGGTCGCCCTCATCCAGAGCCTGGAGGGCAGGCTGGGAGAGCAGGAGGGATCTTTGAAAACCGCTTTGAGGGACATTCAGTACGCCTTCGTCAAAGCCTCTGGGCAATGAGAACACCAATGGACCGATCACGCTTCAGCCAGCGGACTTCTAGGTTGCAGTCAAAGGTAGCTTACCAGCGAATGGTCAGTAACGCTCATACCAGGAGTTACGGTTCCATTGGTGGAACAGGAATCAGACAAGCAAAGACCTGGGTTTGGTACTAGGTTTTGGTATGCTCCCCCGCCTTCAGGCGGGGGATTGAGGCCGTGTCGCGCGTTCACCCGGCACCACTGGGCTTCCCGCGTAATCCAGTTTGCTCAAAGAGGAGTTAGACAGGAAGCCTCTATCCGGCCACAGTGGCCAGGACGAATGAGGTAAGCGACCTGTCGTCCTCTCTCGATCCTGCGACTTCCATCTGCAATCTCCGTGCAGTGAAAAGGGATGGTCACCCCATCAAGGGAGGTAACCTCTCCAAGTCCAGTAGCATCATCGAACGACGAGACGGTGCCGATCCTGAGCTTTCCCAGGAGCAGATCTAGAGATGGCAAGGTACTCATATCGAAGGCACTTCCTATGCAGCCCTGTTCGAGATGCGATCGAGGGATGACAAGCTACTCATGCCTTGCTTTCCCGCTCTCCTTCCCCGTTCCCTCAATGAACGATCTTGGAAAGAGGAAGCTCCAAGATGTCACTTGCTCCACCGTCCTTCAAGGCTGGGATAAGTACGTTCACCCCCTCCTTGGGCACTACCGTCTCGACAGCAAATCCTCCCCCTCCAGAGAGCTCCGAGATCGTAGGGGCTTTCATGGAGGGGAGGAGGGAGACAACACGCTCCAGATCGTCACCGGCTACATTCATCTTGAGTAGCACCTTGTCTCTTGCTTCCAGCGCCCCTTGGAGCAAAGTATTGATTTGACCAATAGCATGACGTTTTTCTTCGTCCTCCCATGCGGAAGGACATGCCACTAGTTCCGTATGAGATATGAGCAATGTTTCTATCACCCGAAGTCCAGCAGCTGCCAATGCCCTTCCCGTTTCAGTGATCTCAACCACTGCATCTACGATATCGGGAACCTTGGCCTCCGTTGCTCCGTAAGAGAGCTGGATATCAGCTTTGATTCCGTGAGCCTGAAAAAAACGTCGGGTCAACTCTGGGTACTCCGTAGCCACCCGTACACCTTGAGGCAGATCGCCCACCCCCTTGGCTTCGGAATCAGCGGCTACAGCCAGTACCACTCGTATAGGACGAGAGGTAGCCTTGGAATAGTTTAGCTGGCCAACCGTTACTACCTCGGCAGAGGTTTCTTCTATCCAATCCCTCCCAGTAATGCCCAAGTCGAAGAGTCCCTCTGCAACATAGCGGGGTATCTCCTGTGGCCTCAGTACCCGCACCTCAGTTATGCGAGGGTCGTCTATGGAAGCACGGTAGTCTACCTCGGACCGCCTAGAAAGCATGAGGTCTGCAGCTGCAAACAGATCGAGGGTCGCCTTTTCCAGTGATCCTTTGGGCAAAGCAAGTCGAAGCATCTGTTCACCGTACCGCCTTCTCGGTCGGGTTGTCATCTCGCCCAACCCGTTTGAGCAATGTTGCCATCTCTACTGCTGCCAGTGCTGCATCAAAACCCTTATTGTCCGATCCACTCCCCGCCCTGGCCAAAGCCTGTTCCAGATTGTCCGTGGTGAGCACTCCAAAGCCAATTGGCACACCTGTATCCAGTTGAACTCGTGATATACCCTCTGCACACTGAGAAGCTACGTAGTAGTAGTGATCCGTCTCGCCTTTGATGACCGCGGCCAAGCATACCGCTGCGTCAAGGCCCTTGGAGAGAATCAAGCTCCGGGTGGCTAGAGGAAGCTCGAACGCTCCTGGTACCCAAGTGACTATCACGTCATCCATGACACAGCCAACCCCGCGAAGGGCATCAAGGGCCCCAGTGAGCAAGCGCTCGGTTACCGTACCATTGTAACGACTGCAAACCACTGCCACTTGAAGTCCTGCACCATCGTGCTCCCCCAGTAGAGGGGGTAACGTAGGAGAGCTGGACAGATGGGCAGCGCTTTCAAGAGAAAGGATGTCTACCAGCTCAGAGGACGTCATCAAGCCCCTCTAAGATATGTCCCATACGTTCACGTTTGGTCACTAGATAAGCGATGTTCTCTGGATTGGGCTTTATCTCCAAAGGAACCCGCTCGGTGATCTCCAAGCCATACCCCTCGATCCCACCGTACTTGGCTGGGTTGTTGGTCATAAGCCGCATAGTGCTCACTCCCAGATCGACCAGTATCTGAGCTCCTATGCCATACTCTCTGCTGTCAACTGGAAGACCGAGCTGTAGATTAGCATCGACGGTATCGTGACCAAGTTCTTGAAGGCTGTAGGCCCTCAGCTTGTGGCCCAAGCCAATGCCTCTGCCTTCATGTCCGCGTAGGTACACCAGCACTCCGCTCCCTTCCTTGGAGATCATGGAGAGGGCTGCATGAAGCTGAGCTCCACAGTCGCAACGAAGTGAGCCCAGTACATCACCTGTGAGACATTCACTGTGCACCCGTACCAACACATCTTCTTTGTTGGAGATATCCCCCATAACCAAGGCAAGGTGTTGCTCTCCGTCAATCACCGACTCATAGGCATAAGCAGTGAACTCTCCCAACTCGGTAGGTAGACGAGCCTCAGCCACACGGCGCACGAGCTTCTCCTTGCGATGCCTGTAACGAACCAGATCGGCAATGGAGATCATCAACAAGCCGTGCTCCTCGGCAAATCTGTCCAACTCAGGTAGGCGTGCCATCCCAGTTTTGTCCTCATTGACCACTTCGCAAAGCACACCAGCAGGGTAGAGTCCTGCGGCAGTAGCTAGATCCACTGCCGCCTCGGTATGCCCAGCTCGTTTGAGAACTCCTCCTACCCGGTATCGAAGAGGGAATATATGACCTGGCCTGGCTAGATCAGTAGGAGAAGTAGCAGGATCGATCAATGCTGCAATCGTAGCAGCTCTATCGCGAGCGGATATCCCTGTAGTCGTGCCCTTGCGGTAATCGACGCTCACAGTGAAGGCAGTACGCTGGGACTCAGTGTTCTCGGCTACCATCAACGGCAACTTCAACTCGTCTAAACGTTCTGGCGTCAAAGAGACACAGATGAGTCCAGAGGTGTGAGACAAGAAAAAGGCTATCTTTTCTGGAGTGGCGAACTGAGCAGCTACGACCAGATCACCTTCGTTCTCTCGATCCTCGTCGTCAACTACTACTACAATCTCGCCTCTGGCAACTGCTGCTACAGCCTCCTCTATGGTTGCAAATGCCATTACACAGCCTTCCTAGTTGCATCTTCACCCCTAACTGGGTCCACATCCAAGCGTACATCCTCCCCCAGCCTCTTTACTGCAACAATACGCCCTCTCCACAGTTCATCCATTTTCGCTGCTCCACTGCCATCGAATAGTGGTCTTGCAAAATTGTCCGCAAATATGGCAGGTGCAAGGTATACAACATAATGATCCACAAGACGAGCAGTATGAAACTCATGGGCCACCTTGGCACCACCTTCGACGAGCAGAGTTACGACTCCCATGGATCCAAGCTTGCTGAGTACGGAAAACAGATCTCCACTTAGCTCAATGGCTGGATTCACCTTGGCTCGAGGAGGTATATGGCCGAGTACTACCCTCAGTGGTTGTCTCCAAGGACCACCGGGCAATCTCACGGTCAACGAAGGATCGTCGGCACGAACGGTGCCTGCTCCTACCAGGATTGCATCAGCCTCAGCTCTCAAGCGGTGAGCATCTTGGCGCGCCAGAGAGCCTGTGAGCCACTTGCTCGATCCGTCACGAGCAGCGGAACGCCCATCGAGGCTGGCAGCCATCTTGAGGACGACCCAGGGCAGCCCAGTACGACGCTGTTTCAAGTAAGGTGCCAGCTGCTCTGACACTTGGTCCCCGAGCATTCCCACCTCAACTTCGATCCCTGCTCCAGACAGCCTCTCCACCCCTCTGCCGGATACCAGAGGATCTGGATCCAGTACGCCAACGACAACCCGTGATACACCAGCTTCAATGATCGCCTCCGTACACGGAGGGGTCCTGCCTTGATGGGCACAGGGCTCCAGAGTCGTATAGAGTGTAGAGCCTCGAGCTCTGCTACCAGCTCTGGACAGGGCAGTAGCTTCAGCGTGAGGTCCTCCGGGGGGTGCTGTCCAGCCTTCGTACTCCTCCCCATCAGGGGTACGCAACACTGCCCCCACCCATGGGTTGGGGGAGCTGGAACAACGCGCATGCCAAGCAAGGTCGATGGCTCTCCGCATAGCTCTAGCGTCATCTACGGGATTGTTCATTCTACCCACTAAATTTTCTTTCCAGGTCTAGAGGATGTGATCCCAGATGGACTGATGTTCACTACATTGAACTGCCTTTGAGCGCCGCCTCCCGTAGCCGCCGGCATGCTTCATCATATGGTGGAGTCGAGAATATGGAAGTACCTGCTACGAACACCTGAGCACCAGCTCGAGCCGCTTCTTCGGCAGTCACAGGATCTATTCCTCCATCGACTTCAATCAATGTCTTGACCCCAAGTCTATCTCGCTCATCCCTGAGAACAGATACCTTTTCCAGTACGGACGAGATGAACTCCTGTCCTGCAAACCCTGGATGAACTGTCATCACCAACAGCAGATCCACGGAAGGGATGAGATTCATTACTCCGTCGACCGGCGTCTCGGGATTGATGGCAACACCAGCTTTCAGGCCCAACTTGTGCATCTTGTCCACGAGCTCAGCGGTGTCCCCAACCTCTAGATGAACCGTGCAGCTGTCCGCACCAGAGTTCTTGAAAGCCGATAGATACCTTGCTGGATTGTCCACCATCAAATGGCAATCAAAGAACATGCTGGTATGTCGGCGAAGCGAAGCTACCACTGGAGGACCCACCGTGAGGTTGGGGACAAAATGTCCGTCCATGACATCTATGTGCAACCAATCTGCTTCCGATTCCACCTTTGCCACTTCAACCGCCAGGTTGCCGAAATCAGCAGAAAGAACCGATGGAGCTATCCATACGCTCATCTCAAGCTCCTAATCTTTCGTCGGACATGAAACGTGCACCCCTTGCCCACTCCTCAGCGGTCATTACGGGACGTCCTTCTGGCTGAACTTTGAGGAGCTGCACTATCCCTGTCCCTGCCCCGATCAGAACAGCTCTACCGAGGATACGCACACGGCCTGGTTCGATATACGAAGTTTCGCTCAATGAACTCCCATGTCCAGTTGGGAGAAGCTTCACTTGATCTTCACATGGGTGCATAGGATCCATAGCTTGCAGCACCTTTAACCTATGTCCTCGAAACATGCTCCACGCCCTTCCTAACCTGGTCTTCCTTACGATATCCGCTACCGAAGCATTCCAGTCGATCTGCAAGTCCTCCACGGTGATCTTAGGGGCGTATGTAGCCTCCCCTATCTGCGGAACTGGATCGGACAAACCATTGCGCAGCACCTCTAGAAGTAACTCGCTCCCTTCTGCAATCAAGCGATCGGCAAGTTCTGCTGCGCTCTCAGAACAGCCGATCTTCACTCGTCTAACTGCATACAACGGTCCAGTATCCAGTCCTTCGTCCAACGCCATGATGGACACCCCCGTCTCTGTATCTCCCGACAGAATGGCCCATTCTACTGGAGCAGCCCCCCTCCACCTGGGCAACAAGGACAAATGTACATTGACCATAGGGATACAGGAGAGCACATCTGCCTTGATCAACTTGCCAAATGCAACCACTACTCCTATTTCGGCACCGAGGTCGATGGCATCCCTTATCCGCTCACTAACAGGCAGGCCTAGCTCCACTGCGGCACGCTTGACTGGGGTGGGCTGTAATCCCCCGCCTCGACCTCTCCGTTTGTCTGGCTGAGTTATGACTACTACGATCTCGTGACCAACCCTTACTAAAGCGTGCAACGGCTCAACTGCCAACTCGGGAGAGCCCAAATAAGCTATACGAATCTGTATTACCTCCTAGGGCTGTCTACAGGATCCTTGATCCACTTGCAACCGGTATGGGTTGCTTACCGGTACGACCACTACCATAGGATGCTTACAAGATCCCTGATTTACTTACAACCGGGATAGAGCTGTTGGAGCGACTGCCGGTAGGCGAACCACCTTCATCCGAGATCAAGAACTGCTTCCTAAGCATACGCATAGCCTCTTTTCGCACATCGGGCTCGAGACGTTCGACAAGCAGTATGCCGTCCAAATGATCCACTTCGTGCTGGATAACCCTGCCCAGAAACTCGGAAGCCTCTATATCGACCTCGTTCTCATCCAAATCATAACCACAAAGATGCACATGATTCGGCCTCACGATCCGCCACGAAAAACCAGGTACCGATAGGCATCCTTCTTCGTACTCCCACTCACCGGACGACTGGCGAATCACTGGATTTATGACCACATGCGGACCGTCACCCACATCGTAAACGAACACTCTCTTCAGCACTCCCACTTGAGGCGCAGCAAGACCTACGCCCGGAGCAAGCTTCATGGTGGAGATCATTCCATCCACCAACTGCTTCAGATTGTCGTTGATATCGGTTACTTCTGTTGACCGAGAACGCAGGACTGGATCACCGATCAAGCGAATAGAATAGTTGGCCACATCGAATATCGTAATCGCCTATCCTCACTATCGTGCCAGATGTAGACGTAGTGGTTGTAGGAGGCGGTCCAGCTGGATCAAGTACAGCATCGGTGCTGGCAGCCAATGGCCTGAAAGTAGTTCTCCTGGATAAGTCGGCCTTTCCACGAGACAAGTGTTGTGGGGGAGGTTTGACTGCATCCGCTCTACGCCTAGCGGAAAGTCTAGATTTCGATCCTCGAGCTATTGAATCTTTCACCCCGATAAGCCAAGTGACAATACGCACCCCAACAAAAAATATCGTGCCGTTCGAACTGCCCCAAGGCCAAGGCATCTTTGCGGCAGTGGTGAAAAGAGATGACTTCGACACCGCTTTGTTGCATTCAGCAGACTCAAATGGAGCAAACATCCAGGAAAAGACCGGTCTGAAAAATCTTCAGCTTAGCCAGGACAACCGAACAGTATCAGTAGAGACGAGCAATGGGGATCAATTTCAGGCATCCTATGTCATAGGTGCTGATGGTGCTCGTTCGTTGACCAGACAACTGACCACTGCTTCATACGAGCGTGTCACCTCACTGTCTGTCAACAACAGCATTAACCATTGGCATGCATGTCGCCAATACTTCGAGGGGGTAGGCGAGTTGGCCTCCTCAGCGATGTGGATATGGCTCGATGAAGATCTGCTGCCAGGATACGCTTGGTCATTTCCCCTGAGCGGACACCGTGCCAACGTTGGCCTGGGGGTACTACCTGCTCGTATACGAGCTTCCACCAGCAGTGCCATGGGTCCCATTCTTAAGAGGACCTTCTACAGCCTGTTCAAACGTCGCCATATCCAAGAGGTACTCGGTGAGAAGGCGAAACCTTCCGGGAGAATGCTGTCTTGGCCTATACCGATCAGCACCTCTCCCACCAGCCACTACGCCTGGGGAGGCAGAGTTCTCTTCGTAGGCGATGCCGCCAGAACGGCGGATCCATTCAGTGGTGAGGGCATTGGACAGGCCATGCGCTCTGGCATCTTGGCAGCCATGGCAGTAACACGTGCGGGTTCTGCCGCCCCCTTGCTGGCCGCTCATTACTACAAAAGATCGATGCAAATCTACTTCGGTATGGATCACCGCTTGGAAAGAACCCTCTCCCATATAATGGCCCGCCCCTCTCTAGCTAAACCAGCCGTATCCATTGTCACTTACGGAAGATGGACCCGCAGGAACTTCGCTAAGTGGCTCATGGAAGCCTATCCGCGTGCTCAGCTTTTTGAGCCGGCTTTCTGGCACCGTGGAGCTATGTCTCTGCCAGGTGCCTACGCAGGCTACCCATACACAGTTCCGTACTTAGGAAGAAAAGGCAGCACTTACGCTTAGATGAAAAAGTTTACGCAGATTTTGCTACACGCTCCACGATCAAACCGTTGACTAGCGGCAGCTGAGACATAACTTCACCAATATGCCCACGGTAAGATGCAAATCGTACAAGGAGCTTCACAGATCAGCTGGTTCTACATCTATGCGCAGTCTTCCGGGTGGACGTGGTACAAGAGCTAAAGCATCACACACTTCCTCGATTGTTGCTCCACTCACCCCAAATACCTCTTTGCCAAGGGGGAACGAGTGGACCAACGGAAAGCCGTCCTTCCCCGATGACTCATTTATTCCCTTGATGAACTCCTCAGCAGCTGGACCGCTTATCTTAGCTAAAGGGCCTGACAACAACCCTCCTGCTTCCTCAGGTGGCAAAACCTCGGTTTGCAGGGCTACCCACGGTTCGCCATGCATCAATGCCTTTACAACCTCATGAGTAGTCGACCTAGTTTGCACCAGCAGTCTACCTCCATTGGATCGTGGCCCAACTACTCTCGCTGCCCGAGCAAGCATAGCTACACTCTGTTGAGTTGCCTTGATCCTAGGTGCAAGTATCTCCTGGTCCAAGTCTAGAAGTACTATCAACCTAGCTCTAGGGACTCTGGAGAGGACTGCTTCGGTGCCTACAATAACTGGTGCAACTGGAATTTCCTTGGACTCTCCTACCACTTGGGCAACTGGGACCCTGAGAAGAGCTTCCAGCTCATCTCGCACCCGGGACACTCCTGGCTTTGCTATCTTGAGGCGACTGGATCCACAACTAGCACATACTTGAGGCCTCGTGGCCATGCAGGATGGACAGGTTAGCATAGGGACCTCCGTCTCCTCAGAGGTCTGGATCAAGGCACTTCCGCACTCCTCACACCTAGCCAACTCATTGCATCGAGCACAGACAAGTAACCGGGCCTTCCCCTTCCTGTTAAGAATGCAAACTACCGGTACAACTCTGTTGGGAACTTGCTCATGAAGCGCATGGCGCATGCGATGGACAGCCCGCTCGGACAGAAGGCCAAGCCGGGGATCGTCCTTTGATCTATCGACAACCTCTATCAGAGGCCATCCAGCACGCTCGACGACATGAGGGAAGGTGATCAACTTTCCTAACGCCATGACTGCCTGGGTGGGACAGGAAGAGAGCATTACCATCAAAGCATCGTCTCTCCTCGCTCGTTCGGCAACGATCAGGCGGGCATCGAAGGTAGGAGCGCGCTCCTCTTTGTACACATCGCTCTCCGCATCGATCACCACCACGGCATCCAGTCGTGAACAGGGAGCCAGGGCCGCTGAACGCATGCCTACGACCAGATTGCCTCCCGCTGCAGCTAGCGCCCATTGATCGGGTAGTGCAGCCACCGGGAAACCAAGAACACGCAGGTATGCTGTCAGCTTTATCATGCTCTCCTTGGAGGGAACCAATATCAAGGTGCACCCAGCAGTACCTTCATGCTGGCGAGCATCATCAGATCTGACCGCTCCAGTAAGGTGAAGGTAGTGGATCAGCTCCAACAAGAGATCGAAGCCATGGTAGCCAGGAGCAAGGCGAACTACGGCTCGTCTGGCTGTCACCGCGTCAACCGCTATAGCAGCAGCAGAAGGCAGGTGAGCCAACCAACCATCGGATACTCTATGCAGTACGCTGTCCAGAACACTGCTGCGGGTACTCTCGGTATGGGTAATGTGCTCACCCCGTAAAGATGGAGGTTGGAGAGAAAGAGATCGAGGAGGGGAGGGCCGAGGACGAGGTGAAGGCCAAAGACGGGACAGGACTGCCTCTATACGAGGAGAACCCTGTCTTGGGATACCCTTCACCACTCTAGGTGGTGAAGCTGATCGTAGTATGTTTCGACGACGTCCCGCCCATCGCCACGCTACCCATCTAGAAAGCTCCACTACATTTGGTGGTGGACCTACGCTCACTACCTCGATTATGGGCTGCAAGTCAAATGCTGGAACGTGGTCATCTCCGTAAGCAACAATCCACCCCTTGATTCGCCTACCGTGTAGTGGCACCCTCACAATCGAACCAACAGTCGCCGCTTCAACCAAATGAGGCGGTACGGAGTAAGCGAAATCTCTATCCAATGCAGCTATGTCTGGAGTAACCCAAACCCACCGAGAAGGTGAACTAAATGACGAACGGTTTCCAGACTCCTCGGGTCTCCGGCTGACACCAGAGGCAGGGCTCAAAGGTACCATCTTACCGCTGACCTCGGATTGCAGACATACTCAAGTCTCCGGCTGACACCAGAGGTGAGTCTCAGAGATCCAGAGCCTTCTTCAGCTCTTCTACTCTAGGAGTGGCTTCCCAAGTGAACTCCTTGTCCGAACGTCCAAAATGGCCATAAGCAGCAGCCCGCTTGTATATGGGTCGTTTCAAATCGAGATCGGATATGATAGCTGCTGGTCTCAGATCGAACAGCTCGTTGATAGCCTTGGAGATGCGCTCTGGATCCACTACTTCAGTACCAAACGTCTCCACTAACAACGATACCGGTCGAGCCACCCCAATAGCATAAGCCACCTGGATCTCACATCTCCTAGCTGCACCGGCAGCAACCACATGCTTTGCCACCCACCTTGCTGCATAGGCTCCGGATCTATCTACCTTGGACGGATCTTTGCCGGAGAATGCCCCACCCCCATGTCGAGCCATCCCTCCATAGGTATCCACTATGATCTTTCTTCCAGTCAAGCCGGTATCCGCACTGGGTCCCCCTTTCTCGAAGCGCCCAGTGGGATTTGCCAGCACTCGTAACGAACGGGTATCGAGCTCTACCGGGAGAAGCGGCGTTATGACATGTTCACGGAGATCGGGAAGGAGCAGGGTCTCTATGTCTATTCCTGGTTTGTGCTGAGCAGAGATCAGAACGGTCTCCAGAGCCACCGGCCTGTCGCCCTCGTAGCGTACACTTACTTGGGTCTTCCCGTCCGGACGAAGGTAGGGAAGAACACCTGCCTTTCTTACTTGGGATAGACGTTGAGCAAGTCGGTGACTGAGCCAAATGGGTAAGGGCATTAGATCAGGGGTCTCGTCGCAAGCATAGCCGAACATCATTCCTTGATCCCCTGCTCCTTGGAGATCCAAAGCACCACCATCGCTTCTCCCGGCTCTGGTCTCCCAGGCATGAGAGACTCCTTGACTGATATCCGGTGACTGTTCGTCTACTGAAACAGCCACACCACAACTGTTCCCGTTGAACCCATACTCGTCACGGTCATAACCAATCTCGCAAATAGTAGAACGAACCAACTTGGGTATGTCCACATAGGTGCGGGTAGTGATCTCCCCTGCCACTAGAACCAAACCCGTGGTAAGCAACGTTTCACAAGCCACACGGGAGTCGGGGTCATCTGCTATCAAAGCATCCAGAACGGCGTCGGATATCTGATCGGCCATCTTGTCCGGGTGGCCCTCGGTAACCGACTCCGATGTGAAGGTATAACTACGTTTCGACATATCTGCTCCTAGCTCAAGATATCCATGAGGGACCACTCTAGGCCCCGATCTCCCTGGATTGCCTATCTGCCAGCATACGGTGAACCACGTCCAGTATGGCCCGAGCTACCTCTTCTTTGCTCGTCAATGGTACGAACATCTCCTCTCCAGTGCTGGTCATGACCGTCACTTCATTGGTATCGTGCTCGAAACCAACTCCTTTCTTGGTCACATCGTTGGCCACCATGACATCTACACCCTTTGTCTCGAGTTTACGAGTAGCTCTCTCCCGTACGTCAGTTGTCTCTGCAGCAAATCCAACCAGTATCTTGTCCGGATACTCCTTACTGAGCCAGCTCAGTATATCCGTAGTCGGCTCCAACTCCAGAGTGGGAACGCCTTCCCTCTTATCCAACTTGTGCATTCTTGGTTGAGCTGGGCGAAAGTCAGCTACTGCAGCAGCCATGATGACCACGTCGCTCTCCGGTACCAAAGACCTCACTGCTTGATCCATCTCGGCAGCGGTCTCTACCTGTACTACCTTGGCGACCTTGGGAGGAGGAAGGTTGGAAGCTGTGATCAAGAACACTTCCGCGCCCCTAGCAGAAGCCTCTTTTGCCAGAGCATAGCCTTGCTTGCCCGAAGAGCGGTTGGATATGAACCTGACCGGATCAATTGGTTCACGGGTACCACCTGCAGTCACAAGAACCTTCAGTCCTCTCCAGGATCCTTCCTTGTCGCTCGATGCAAGGGTTCTGACAACCTCAGCAATGATGGTAGGGGGAGGAGGCAACCTGCCCATGCCTACATCGCCACCAGCAAGTTTTCCTTGCTCCGGTTCAACCACCACAACTCCGCGGCTACGCAGCACCTCTAGATTCGCAGCAACAGCAGGGTGGTCCCACATCTCCGTGTGCATGGCAGGGCACACCACTACAGGAGCAGTTACTGCCAACAAAGTGGAGATGAGCAAGTCGTCAGCGAGTCCATAAGCATAACGAGCCAAAAAGCGCGCTGTAGCCGGAGCAACCAAGACCAAGTCCACCCTATGGCTCAGATGAACATGAGGAAGTGGGTCCGGGTCACTCCAGAGACTTACATGCGCTGGCTCCGATGCCAGCGCTGAGAAAGTCTTCTCTGACACGAACCTAGTAGCTTCCTCGGTCAATATAGGTATGACATAGGCGCCTAGGTTAATGAGTTCCCGACATAGCTCAACGGCTTTGTAAGCAGCAATACCGCCAGTAACCCCTAGAACGACCCTCTTGCCCTCCAAAACTAGTTGATCGGACATACTCATCTCGTCGAGCCAGTCCTGCTAAGAGAGGTCGTCGGCATGGTGGTAGCGCGGTTAGCTCGCGTTTTGGGTCTGTCCTTTCATGGGGTCCTTCCTCGTATACGTGATCTTGCCTGCCGCTATCTCTTCAAAGGCAATGGAAAGCGGCTTGCGCGACAATGATGCCACCTGAGGTGGCAGTATATTCGAAAGACCCTCACCCAAGCGATTGAAGTAGGCATTGATTTGCCGAGCCCGTTTAGCTGCAAGAGTGACCAAAGTAAACTTCGAGTCAACTTTGTCCAACAAGACCTCAATAGGAGGTCTTCCTGCAAGCGAATCGTACTCTGACATAGCACTCCTTGGCATAGTAGACGGATCACCCGCCCGCGAAGGCGGGTGATCGTACTATACCCCAATCAAGCCTACGTCCTGTTCTTAAGACTTGGTAGTAACCTTGAGCAGGGCTTCTCTTTGGTTAACGCCTAGACCCTGAAGGCGGCGGCTCTCACTTATACCAATGGATGCCATTAGCTTCTTGGCCTTCACCTTGCCGATACCCGGCAGTGACTCCAACACAGAAACCACTCGCATCTTGCCAATGGCTTCATCGGTGGAGGCCTGAGCAAGTACAGCATCCAGGGTAAGGGAACCACCCTTCAGCCTTCCTTTGATCTCAGCGCGCTGTCTTCTAACCTCAGCTGCCTTCTCTAAAGCAGCCTGTCTTTGAGCTGGTGTTAATGCAGGGGGCAAAGCCATAGAAAGCAAAGATAGCGCTAAACGCGACACTTTGCACTACTTTCAACTTTTGGCACTCTCAACCGCGGCATATATCGTGGCTGCAGCTCGAACAGGATCTCTTGCCTCGGTAACATTTCGCCCGATGACCAGCAAGTTTGCACCTTCCGCAATGGCTTGGGCGGGCGTAGCAGTCCTTTTCTGATCGTGTCTTTCCGCTCCCTCCAAACGGATACCTGGAACCACTCTTATTAGTTGCGGAGCCATGTCTCTTATCATCGCCAAGTCAGTTGCAGCGGCAACCACCCCTTTGCAGCCCCCTTCCTCGGCCCATTGCATCCGTTGTCTCAACACATCTACCGATGCATCTTCCTCACTGGTAAGTACGGTAACGCCAATGAGTTTTCCAGCAGCCAAGCCTGCTCCTGCAGCTCCAGTCTCGAAACCATCAGCAGCAGCCTGGATCATGGCAATGCCTCCTGAACAGTGCACGGTTAGATAGGAGGCACCCAAAGAACCGATAACCTTTGCTGCACTACCCACTGTATTGGGAATATCGTGCAGCTTGAGGTCTACGAACACCTCGTAACCCTCCTCAGCTAAAGCACCTACAGCCCGAGGACCTGCTGCAGAGAAGAGCTCTAAACCTACCTTGGCTATGCCAAAGTATTGTTTCAGGCGACGAGCCATCGAGACCGCCGTAGGGAGATCGGGAAAGTCCAATGCCAATGCCAGGGTTTCTCTGGGTCTGTTACTAGTTATGGATTGTTTCATGGATCGTTCGCTCATCAACACTCCTACCATCCGCTACGAAGAGCTTGGCCACCTGGATCGTGAAAACTTTCGAACACCTCTCACTAGCAC
>JAMDDE010000055.1 GCA_023489235.1 Actinomycetota bacterium
GGCGGGGAGGTTCACTGGACTTTAGAAGATACACCCTCTCATGGGTACATCCACAGCTTGCAGGAACGTGAACCAGCCGGAGTAGAAGCCACAGACAAAGCTATAGCTTGAACTAACAGTTGGCGGAGATCAAGGTCACGAATTCAAGATCATTGGATAACGGTTATCTCAGTCTTACTTTTGCTGGCATTTTCCTTGTCCAGCTTGTCCAGATATCCTTTTACTGGGAAGAGAAAGATAATTAGTAGAACGACCAAGGTAGCCGCTATAGCCAGAGGGTCTGCATGAAGCAGTTCATCTAATAACTGACGTCCGCCAGGCAGACCTATGAACGAGGACAGTATGGACAACCAGATGATGAAGCTCCTCAGTCGCCCTTTGGCTACGAAGGCTAAAGTAATGATTCCCCACGAGAAATACCATGGTTGGACTACCGGGGCCAGGATAACGAAGGCCAAGAATGTAGCTCCCATTGCTGTTAGGTCTCCTAGCAACTCTGAGTGGAATAGCAAGTAAAGACCTATAACTGCTGCAAGCAAAAGGCCAAGTACCCTAGTCGCAGAGAGCAGGATGTGAGTAGGTACTGGAATAGCGATCAGATGTAGCATACCACCAAGAATCAACCCCACTGCTGTAGCCGGTGCAAGAAATGAACGCACTGTTCCTGGTTCTGCCAGATGCAGTACCCACCCCCAGCCCAGGCCAGTTATCAAGGAAAGCATCTCCATAACTGCTACAGAAAGTACGCCAGCAATTATGGTTGGGCGGATCCGCTCTCTCCAGGTAGCCTCTGAACCAAGCCACTGCCAACCTATGTATACCACACCAAGAGCTGCAGGAGCTTTGATGGCAGCTGCCATGGTGCAGACTACTATGCCCCATATGGGGTGTTGGCGTTTAGCCAGGGTGAACCCGGCTATTAGAAGACCAACCATGATGGCATCGTTATGCGCTCCTCCAAGTAAATGCAGTAGTACTAGAGGGTTTAGAACCGCCAGGACAAAGGCTTGAGCAGGATCCTTATGGTAGTGGCGGGCGAGCCAAGGAACGCACACTGCCACAAGAATAATGCCGATGAACTCGAGTAGACGAAGCAATACCAAGTTGACCAGCTCGTTATGGAAGCTCACCTTGGCCAAGAATCCGGCAATTCCGAGAAAGAGCGGTCCGTAAGGCGCTGGGGTGTTCAGCCACAAGGGATCCACATTGGAAACGTATGGACCTGCACCTAATACGCTCGGCCCGTAATGATACGGATTGATGCCGTGACTTACCATAAGGCCTTGGGCTGCATAGCTGTAGATATCTCGGCTGAATAAAGGAGGCACCACCAAGAGAGGCAAGGACCACAGAGCAAATATCCACCCTAAGTGCCTTACTGGAACATTGGAACGTTTGATGACTAGCTTGGCCAAGTTGTAGAACGCCTTCATCAGGAGCAGCAAACCACCGTAGACGGCAACAAGTCCCAAGAAAAGACCTTGTTGATTTGGGTGAGATGCCGGTGGTTGAGCGGGAGGAATTCCGAAGAACCAAGCTAATGGCATTTTCAGTGTGAAGGGAGAGCTAGGTTGTGAAACCCCTATTGCAATAGCTACAAGACCTAGGAAGCCTAGGATGGCAGGAGGCAGCAATAACTTTCTCTCTTCTCCAGGGAGGAGGGCTAGAGGATCGTTATCCGAAACAGATGGATTGAATAACCACGATGTTATCTCTGAGGTTGCTTTGGTCAAAGATCCTAGTAACCTCGCTCTCAGATGCTGTTTGTATTCTAGAGAGCCCATGACACCATCTCTTGGTTGTTCTCCTCGTCTCTATGTGTGGAAGTTCAACTTCCACACATAAGCTTTTACCGGCTGAAGTCGGTAGCTAGATCCTGTAACTTAATTGCAACACTTCAATAATGCCATATTGCAGTAGGTGGCGCGTTTATACAAGTCACCCAAGGCTGTAGCTGTGCCCTCAAGCATCGCCTCTGACCTGGAAGTGGGCCGGGGTGGATTCGAACCACCGTAGGCAACGCCGGCAGATTTACAGTCTGCTCCCTTTGTCCGCTCGGGCACCGACCCAGTACTACTGCTACAATAGCGTATTGAGCTAACCTGATTTGCATGCCTTCCTTCGACATCGTCTCTGAAGTAAATTTCCAGGAGGTTCGCAATGCCGTCGACCAGGCCAATAGAGAGGTGTCAACCAGATTCGACTTCAAGGGTACAGATTCCTCGATAACTATCGAGGGTACGGAGTTACTGGCAGTGTCCTCTACCCCGGATCGTCTACGTGCTTTGGTGCAAGTGTTGGAGGAGAAGATGGTTCGACGTCAGGTTTCTTTGAAAGCTCTTCACTACGGTCAGATAGAAGAGGCAGCCAAGGGAAGGGCCAGACAGAGGGTCACTGTGCAATCCGGCATAGATTCAGAGCATGCTCGAGTAATCAACAAGGCGATCAAGGATCTCAAGATGAAAACGATCACCTCTCAAGTCCAAGGCAATCAGATCAGAGTGTCGGGGAAGAAGCGTGATGACCTGCAAGCGGTAATTGCTTCGCTCAAAGCCGAGGATTTCGGTATTCCTCTCCAGTTTGTGAACTTTCGAGAATGATACATGAAGCCATCATTTGATAGATCATTCCTAGTGGATCTCGACAAGCCCACCAAGTTGGTGCATGCAGAAGGTGTATCACGCCAAAGGGTTCCCTTCGGGTATAGAGCAGTGGTTATGAGTGACTTCCTGCTCTCCCCGGGAGCAGGAAGTCCTAGGAACTCAAGTGCCGATCGACTGATTCAGCTGTTGACCACCTCAGAGGCTTTAGGGGTGGTTGTGTTAGCTGGCAATACCTTCGATCTAGATGATCTTCAGAGTGACTCGGTTGTCGAACTCCCTACAGTTCAAGAGAGTTCCGAGAGTCAGCCTGCTGGTAGTGGGTCGACGACAACGGAGGTGAAAAGTCTACTAGGAGTATTGCCAGAGCTTGTGCAAGCACTGAAGGTGTTCATGTCCGAACCATCACATAAGGTGATATGCATACCCGGCAGACAGGATGCAGCCCTTGGACTGCCCTCCTCCCCTCATCGACGAGTCTTGGAGGAGGCGGGGGTTGAGTTCGCTACCGCTGTAGAGTTGGAGGTACTTACTGCTGGCGGTTCTAAGTTGGTAAGGATAGAAGCTGGCCCCGATGGTGCTACTTCAAATTCCACCTCTTCTACCAGCAGTAATATTGCTAGATCATTGGCCAAGAAAAGCTCTTTTCTAGGTGATGCCGACCGCCTCTCTGACAGCTCTTGTTTGGGGCGGTTCATAGCTTCCAGCATTATTTACAAGAAACTGATCTATTGGAGCTGGTTGCTTTTGCTCCCTCTAGCTGCTGCTCTCCTTCTCAGAATGCCATTGGCTTATGTATTGGCCAATCACGCTGTCGCTCATCACCTCGCCCCTCCCAGTACTGCAACTCATGCAGGTATAGCTACCATCGATCACCGCCTTGAGGTCATCTCCATAGCGATCTTGGCCAGTGCAGTGTTGCTTGGGGGGGTACTAACTATCCTGGCTCGGCGCGCCTGGGCAACAGTTAGCGCCGTATTGGATATACGGCCAGGTATAAAAGCTAACGATACAGCTAGGCAAAAGGCACGTCAATTGCTAGGAGAGGGATATGCCGGCTTGATCACCTCCAATACACTCCAAGCCGAGCTAGAGGCATTGTCCAACGGCTTCTATGCCAACACGGGAGCAAACACAGAGGTAGTAGAGGAGCATCCCTCGAGGCTCGGTCTTCCTCCTATATTTCTGCGCCACTATCAAAGCTCTGCTTTGGAAATAGAGGCCGGTGCCGAGCTCCACGTGCGCTTGCTTCTCGCTGATCAGACCATCAAGAGGTCGGGATCGTGGCTGGAAAGGCTCCTTGCTCGCGAGACCAATCGCATAGTTCCCCCAGAGCAAAGCGGCCAAACTCGCACGTGGGCAGGAAGATCTAGACAGATCAAAGAAACTACCTGGTATGAAGGATCTCCTCTGGTGGTAGCATCTTACCCTCACGGTCCGTCATGGCCGCCTGAACCGACCATCACCAAAGGTGTACTAAGACGACGCGTGGGAGCAGCAGCTATTGCAGTAGCTGGGGTGGTTGACTTGATCACTGCCGTTACACCTCCTCTACGAGGGAGGTTGCATCTGGTTCTCTCTATTCTCCCTTTAGGTGTTAGCCAGGCTGCTGCAGCTCTAGTGGCTCTGGCTGGCTTGCTACTCATAGCGTTAGCTCGTGGAATCAGAAGAGGTCAGCATAGAGCGTGGCTAGTTGGTATAGCCGTACTGGCTGCGACAGTTGTAGCTCATCTAGTAAGAGGCGGAGATATTGAAGCATCCGGGTTTTCTCTGGCAGTCTTGATGCTCCTGCTCTTCAACCGACAAAGCTTTACTGCACCCGCTGATCGCCTCTCTACCACTAGAGCGACCACTCTGCTCGTAATTGGCATAATAGGCATACCATTGATGGTGAGTGGAGCTATCGAAGCTGCCCTACCCTTGGATCCAGACCACAAGAGCTTACCGTTCATCATGGCATGGGAAGCTGTGGTGGAACGGCTCGTAGGGTACCACAGTATCCTTCTACCCTCGCGCGTAGACGACTTTCTTTCCCCCAGTCTTTTGGCTATTGGATTTGCTCTAGCAGTTGTCACGTTATGGTTGCTCACTCGTCCCGTAGCGGATCATCGACACAGTCCCAGAGATGACGCCTCAGCAACTTTCAGAGCTAGACAACTGGTCGCATCCTATGGTAAAGGAACTTTGGACTACTTTGCCCTGCGTTCAGACAAAAAGTGGTTCTTCACCCGTGACAGCCTGGTAGCCTATGCCGTAATCAATGGAGTATGCCTCGTATCTCCCGACCCAATAGGACCACCTCAAGAAAGACAGCAAGTATGGTTGGCTTTTCGTAAATACGCAGATGCTCATGGTTGGACTACTGCAGTAATAGGAGCTAGCGAGGAATGGCTGCCCATCTATCGCCTAAGCAACATGCACGATCTCTACATAGGAGATGAGGCCCTAGTGGATGTCGATCGCTTCTCTCTGGAAGGAGGAAGGATGAAGGGGCTTCGTCAGGCGTATAACCGGATCAAGAAGTATGGATACTCGGTGAGCTTCTATGACCCCTCTTCGGTGAGTTCTGACCTCATCGATGAGGTCAAGAGGATCATGGTGCTCTCCAGGCGTGGGCAGGCTGAACGAGGGTTCTCTATGACTCTCGGACGTATATTCGATCCAGAAGACAAGGGGCTGTTGCTAGCTGTGGCAAGAGACAGGACCGGGAAAGTGGTGGCTTACTGCCAGTACGTCCCCGCCCCTAGCCTCAATGGATTCTCCTTGGATGTGATGAGACGGGATCCTAGCTTGGAGCACCCCAACGGATTAATTGATTTTGTTCTCGTCTCCACCATATTTCACTTGCGATCCATGGGGTATCGCACCTTAGGATTGAATTTCGCTAGCTTTCGAGCCGTCTTAGCTGACGAGACAGAGGGAGGGGCTACTCAGAGATTAGAGAGATGGGCGTTGAAACGTCTCTCCGGAACGATGCAGATCGAATCCCTCTGGCGTTTCAATGCTAAGTATGAACCGGAGTGGCTACCTAGATATGCCGTATACGAAAATTCTGAAACCGTTTTACCCACGGCAATGGCTATTGCCCGGGCAGAAGCGCTTCTTGATCTACCCTTGATTGGCAGATTTTTTACTCCAAAGAGATCGGTTCCTTCGTTTCATCTTCACAAATAAGCTGATGTACTAGCAGCATCAACTGAAGGATGGCCTCAGAGAAGTTTTTGGAGAACCACTACATCCAGCCAGCGTCCAAATTTACGACCGACTTGAATCTCCGTGCCTACTACCTCGAATCCGCAGCTTTTATGCAGAGCTATGGAGCTCTCGTTCTCTCTCACAGTACGAGCTATGATGGAATGAAAACCGTGAGCTGTAGCTAACTTGACCAGCTCGGTTAGAAGTAACTTACCTACCCCTTTGCCTCTCCATTCTTTGTCTACATATACAGAGTCCTCCACAGTTGTTGAGTAGGCTGGTCGTTCACGGTAAGGGGAGAGAGCAGCAAAGCCAGCGAGCGGCTGCAAATGGTTGGATGCATTTGGCCTAGGAGCTTCCAAGGCAACGATGGCAGGATAAGCTCCTTGATGCGAGAGTATCCAAGAGCGTTGTTCATTGAGATTTCGAGCCACCATGTCGAAGGTAACCAAAGAGCCGGTTACCTCTGTGTTGTATATACGCATGATCTCCTCGGCATCTTCGAGGGTAGCTCTCCTAACTTGCATCAAGTTGCACTTTAGTGAAAATCGACGACTGTTATCATTGTGAGGATCTTAGGCCAAGGATTTGCACCATTAGCACTGCGGTATTCTTATTATTCATGGTTTTTATTATTCTTCATTTTATCGACCAGAGTTGTTCATACTGTTTGCACCGGTGGACATCGAAGACCAAAGAATGTTTTGCATGAGGTAGCTGTCGATTGATGGGTTCGATGTCCTCCTGCTGCCGGCATCGAAGACCAAGGGATGTTTTGCATAAAGGGGATGTTTTTCATGAAGATAGGTATCCCAAGAGAAATTAAAGACCAAGAGTATCGAGTGGCATGTACTCCGGCAGGAGTGCATGAGCTGATACAACATGGACATGAAGTCTATGTGGAGCGCGGAGCAGGAGGTGGTTCGTCCATCGCAGACGACGACTTCGTTGCTGCTGGGGCTCGGCTGCTTGATCGAGCTGATGATGTTTGGGGCGAGGCAGATCTGGTGCTCAAAGTCAAAGAACCACTTCCGGAAGAGTACCCTCGTTTACGGAAGGGACTGGTGCTGTTCACCTACCTCCACTTGGCGGCCTCGCTCGAATGCACAAAAGCGCTCCTATCCTCTGGCATAACGGCTATAGCTTATGAGACTGTCCAGCTTAAGGATGGTTCATTGCCTTTACTTGCTCCCATGTCAGAGGTTGCTGGCAGAATGGCCCCTCAAGCAGGAGCTCACCACCTCCAGCGAGATGGCGGTGGTCGAGGAGTGCTCATGGGAGGAGTTTCAGGAGTTCCTGCAGCGAAGGTCGTAGTCCTGGGTGCCGGGGTTGCAGGTATGAATGCAGCGGCTATAGCACTTGGCATGCAGGCAGAGGTGCTATTGTTCGATCGCAATATAGCCAAACTCAGAGAGGCCGATCGTATTTACAGAGGCCACCTCCAGACCATTGCTTCTAATACCTACGAGATCAACCAGTGCGTTCCCGATGCCGATCTGGTTATAGGTGCGGTATTGGTACCTGGAGCTAAGGCTCCGAAATTAATCAGCGATGCTCTGGTTGCCTCTATGAAACCAGGTTCTGTACTCGTAGATATCGCTATTGACCAGGGAGGTTGCTTCGAGAGCTCTCATCCGACTACTCATGCGGATCCCGTATACGAAGTCCACGGCTCTCTGTTTTACTGCGTTGCAAATATGCCAGGAGCTGTACCCCACACCTCTACTTATGCCCTTACCAATGTTACTCTTCCTTATGCAGTGGAGATCGCCAATCGGGGCTGGCAGGAGGCGATGAGAGTAGACCCTGAGCTGGCGAGCGGACTTAATGTCCACAACGGCTCCATAGTGCATCCATCAGTAGCTGAAGCTCATGATATGTCCTATAAGAGCCTAAGTGAGATTCTTGGCTAGTTTAATAGTCGTGCACGGATAGTCCAATAGTCGTGCACAAAGCTAGCATGAGCTATTGATGG
>JAMDDE010000031.1 GCA_023489235.1 Actinomycetota bacterium
CAAGATAGACAGTGTGCGACAAGGAACGAACAGGAGAGGGAAGGGGGAACCGTGGAAGCATACCTAAGAAGCAGCGTAGATAGCATAGTTCGACGTAGTGCCAGGAAGCACCCGAATCGCCAAGCACTATCCTTTGCTGGCTCAGAGTGGAGCTATGCAGAACTCGACCAAGCCATAGACAGAGTAACTGGCCATCTTAGCTCACTAGGTCTTTCTCCTGGAGATCGGATAGCTGCATATGGTCACAACTCTGATGCCTATCTGATCCTATTCCTCGCCTGCTCCAGAGGCGGATTCATCCATGTGCCCATCAACTATGCCCTAACCGGAGCGGAGCTCTCCTATATCTTGAACCAATCCGGCAGTAAGGCTCTCTTCGCCGATCCCAAGCTAATGGGCCCAGTGGAAGCCATTACTGCAGAGGTGAAGTTGAGTTGGACAGGAACCTTGCACGAAGGAGAGAGGAAAGAGCTGGATATCCTAGCAATGGCTAAAGATCCTAGTGCTCCAGCTCCTCCCTCTATTGACGGAGACGACAGCGATCTAGTTCAACTACTATATACCTCAGGCACTACTTCGGCGCCAAAAGGAGCGATGCTCACCCATCGAGCCTTGGTGCACGAGTACGTGAGCTGCATTCATGCACTCGACCTCTCAGAGAGAGATCGGTTACTTCATGCCTTTCCTCTTTACCACTCTGCGCAAATGCACGCCTTCCTCATGCCTTCGCTCATGGTAGGTGCAAACAACTGGATCATCGAACAACCTGAACCTGGGAATGTCCTAGCTCTCCTGGAAGAGCTGCATATCACTGGGTTTTTTGCTCCACCAACCTTCTGGATCAGCTTGCTCAACCACCCGGATCTCGACCGTCGTGATCTCTCCCACCTCGAGCGTGCTTATTACGGAGCATCCATCATGCCTTTACCCGTGATACAAGAGTTGCGCAAGCGGCTTCCAGGTATCGGCTTCTACAATGCCTTTGGACAAACAGAGATTGCCCCTCTTGCCACCATCTTGCGCCCTGAAGAACATGATGCACGACCGGACTCCGCAGGTCGTCCAGTTCTCTTCGTAGAGATGCGTTTAGTGGACGACGACATGAACGATGTTCCCCCAGGCCAACCTGGAGAGGTAGTTTATCGTTCCCCTCAACTGTGCACTGGGTACTGGGACAAACCAGAAGAGACTGCAGAGGCCTTCGCCGGAGGATGGTTCCACTCGGGCGACCTAGCCATAGCTGATGAGGAGGGGTACATTCGTATAGTCGATCGTAAAAAGGATGTCATCAACACCGGTGGCGTGCTCGTCTCTTCTAGAGAGGTAGAGGAGGCCTTGTACAAGCACCCTGCTGTCCAGGAAGTAGCTGTAGTAGCCGTTCCTGACCCCCGTTGGATAGAAGCGGTGGCAGCAGTAGTTGTTCCACGCCAGGAGGTGACCGAAGAAGAGCTAACTGACTTTGCCCGTCAGCACCTGGCGCCATTCAAAGTACCCAAACGAGTAGTCCTTGCTGACGAGTTACCCAAGAATGCCTCCGGCAAACTACTCAAGCGGGTGTTGCGAGACAAACTTGCCTCTGATCACCAACAGTAGCTTGTCTCCAGCCAAGGCAGGCAAAGGCAGGCGGCTGAGTTTGACTCACGGCTAGCCAGGACCAATCTCTCCAGCTCCGTTTTCAGTGTTGGCTGCCTCAGGTGCTTGTATCTGTCGAGGGTTAACATCTAGCTGTTCCAGTGTGGGAAGCGAGTGGTCCACTGCCCCTACTCCCAGCTCTTGGAAGCGCCTAGCTTGAGGGAGGACAGAGCGTTCGAGAGAGCCAACAGCAGAGTTGTACGCCTCTACCGCTCCCTTCAAGCTCTTACCGGTCTTGCTTATATGATTAGCAAATGTAGCTATTCTTCTATACAGCTCTTTCGCAAGCTCTTGTATATCACGTGCATTCTTTGCCAAAGCCTCCTGTTGCCACCCGTAGGCCACTGCACGGAGCAAGGCAATCAAGGTCATAGGGGTAGCTAGTAGCACCCTATTCTCCACAGCATGATCCATCAAGGTAGGGTCTTTTTCCAACGCTGCACTCAACAGTTGGTCGCCCGGGACGAAGAGGATCACGAACTCAGGGGTGAACTCGAACTGTTGCCAATACGCCTTTTTGGCTAGGGAGTCTACATGGGAACGAAATTGTTTGGCATGCTCCTCGAGACGCTGCTGACGAGTGGATTCATCCGGAGCTGAGCTAGCCTCTAGAAATGCACCCAGAGGTACCTTGGAGTCAACTACCAACCGCAATCCCCCAGGGAGATTCACAACCATGTCAGGACGACTTTGGCCCATATCACTACGTACCGTGACCTGTTCTTCGAAGTCACAGTGCTCGATCATTCCAGCCATCTCTACCACCCTTCGAAGCTGCATCTCCCCCCATCTGCCTCTTGTCTCTGGTGCCCGCAAAGCATTCACTAGATTATTGGTCTCTTTCTGAAGGCTTAGATTGGCTTCTCCAAGGTGTTTTACCTGTTCAGATAGGCGTGCATATGCATCTTGGCGTTCCCTTTCCAGTGCTCTAGTGAGCTCTTCGTGCTTACCCAATTGCTCTTTGAAAGGAGCCAGTAGAAGTTCTACTGCTTGTTTCTGTCTATCCAGCTCTGAAGAGGTTCGCTCTTGAACGCTTTGCATTCGTGTATCGGCTAGATCAAGAAACTGTTTGCTTACCTCCCCAAGAGCGTTTTGGGCAAGCTCAGCAAACACCCCGGACATCTGGCGTTTGGCCTCTTCCAGAGTATCTACTTGTTTACGCTCAGACTCCAGCCCCACTTGCAACTCGGCAATCTTGGCGAGGTACTCCCCTTCCCGCTTTGCATGAACAGCAGTGTTACGATAAGAGCTGATAAAAAACCCCACCAACAAGCCGACCACCAAACCAATCACTAACCCTACCACCAGCCCTGCAGTCATCTACCTCTTCTCTCCTCCCTCGAACACACCCTCCAACAAAGATGGCTTGCTCGCCCTGGCTAACCTATCTACAGAACCTACCTACGAAACGTCTCCAAGCGATGTTCTCTCGATCAAAGAACTACGTTCCCTAGATCAAAGTAAACCATAGGTGTATCTCTCATAGATCTCTCATAGGGGAAAGGTTTCGACAACTGAACTCGCCGTAGCTCTCATGCCAGCCTCCTCTTTCTCCGTGGCGTTATGAGCCTCTACTTTGAGTTGGAGATGCTGCCAGACCGCGATGATCCACACTGTTGTAGCGCCTAATATGTGCAGTTCTACCAGATCTGCAGGCACATGCAGGAGATACTGGGTTACGCCAATTGCTCCTTGGATAGCCATGACACTTATCAACAACCAGACGCGTCGTTGCACCCTCCAAGAGAAGTGCCACTTATGCAACAAAAAAGCATATGCAACAACTACTAGACCGGCTGAAGTAGCGATGAGCGCGTGCAAATGGATCAGATCATCAAAGGGAACATGAAAACGCACTACATTTGGAGCCCCAGCATGAGGTCCAGCCCCCGTAGCACCAGCACCAGCCACAAGGATAGCGGCTATCAGGGATATAGCTCCGAAACTCCAAAGGAGTGCTCGACGATAGAGACGAAGCGGAGAGACCTTCGAGTCAAGAAGAGACGACCGAGATGTAGGAGCCTGTAGAGGAACGCGAAGACGGGCGAGCTCTTCGGGGGTGTGTCGTGAACAATGAACTATCAGAAGTGCCTGAGTGGCTAGGACCATAGCATAAAGGAAATGTGCAGCAACTGCGTAGGGATTCAGATGACTGAGCACGACGATGCCTCCGACAATTGCTTCACCAATGACCCCTCCCACCAGTGATGCCGAACGCTTGATAAGTTCCTTGTTGTATGGCCGACGAGCAAGTGCAGCAAGTAAGGTAGCTATGGCTACCACTACTACAGCAATAACGAATATACGATTGCCGAACTCCATCAATGGATGAAAGGCATCTGCAGCCACCAGTCTATGGTGGTAACAGGTAGGCCAATCAGGACAGCCGAGTCCAGAACCGGTTAGGCGAACAGCAGCTCCGCTCAAGATGTTGGCCACCACGAAAACGAGGGAGGCCTCTGCCAACCTGGTGAAAATAGCTGGAGAAACTGGAGGGATCCAGGAGAAAGTCTTGTTGACTCCGCCAAGACGAATCTCTCGCGAAAGCTCCCTACCGTGCGATCCTTCCATCGTTGTTATAGCTTAGGTGGAATCATGCCCGAGTGTTGGGCATACCGTCCAGTGGAGAGCCTGCCTCAACACCCTAGAGGTACTTGGTTAAGACGCGCCTTGCCGTGATTGTTGGTCCTGACCAAGAGAGTTGCGAAAGACGTCATCAACACCTAAAGCGACACAAAACAGCACAAATGGCTGGCAGGATGGCATTCAGGACGGCAAGAGTGAATCCTTGGAGTTAGTGAACCTCCCCGCCCTTACGGACAGGGATTGCGGTCGCGCTCTGTTCAAGATGCTTGTTCAGACCTAGAGAATGCCTGGAAGATCAGTGCTCCCATGCGAGCTCCAGCATCCTTGTATCCGACGGAGTGCTCGTAGTAACGACCTGCCCTACCCTGTCTAGCCTGCATCCGAGCCGTATCCTCGAATCCCTGTCTGGCAGCAACATATGCCTCCAGGGCCGCTTCCTCGACTGAATCACCTCGTTCAAGAGCGGAATCGAAAGCCTCAGCACCAGGCACAAGGGCATCCAGGATCGTCTTGTCCCCCCTTTGCGCCTTTCCTTGCGTAGCTATGGAATCCACTATCGTTCTCCAAATTACCGACCAAGCAGCACCATCCAAACTCTCCTTGTCAGCAACTTTCTTGCCTGCCTTGACAAATCCAAAGCCCAGCAAGGTTCCTAGGGTGGAAGGAGCAACAGATGCCATAGTCGTACCTGCCAATACCAATACATCTCCAGGATGAACAACAGATAGCTCGGGATCCGACAGCTTGGTTTCGATGGCGGTGAAACCTTTGCGCATGGTGACTCCTAGATCACCATCGCCTAGAGATGCATCAAGTGCGCCCAACTCTTCAGCTGTATCCTCCACTAGATGAGCAAGACAAATCAGCATGTCAACTACCTCAGAGGCCGATTGGGGCACCGTCATCTACGCTCGTCTCCTCCCAGGAAACCATTCGGACTCTGCAGTAAAAGACTCCAAAATGGAGTACTGCAAGTACATCTCCCTCTGGCTGGCATTGGACGACCTCTGATCACCTGCACTGTCTCCAGAACGGCGTATCGCAGGGATGAGCTAGCAGCTCAACCAACTCGTCTTCCAACGACAGAATACTGACGGACATTCCAGACATCTCCAGAGATGTAGCGAACTCACCAATGTAAGGGAGGAGTACCTCAATACCGAAGTTAGCAAGCCATCGATGCACGTCACGGTAGACTATGTACAGTTCCTCACGGGAGGTGGCCCCAAGGCCATTGACCAGCACTGAAACTTGGTCGCCAGCACCCAGGGAGAGTTCTTGCACCATGGGCTCGAGTAAGCGAGAAACCAACTGGTGAGATTGCTCAATGGGAAGCCGTTCCATCCCGGGTTCTCCATGTATTCCCATGCCCACCTCCATCTCGTCTGGGCCAATTGCAAAGGAAGCCTGTCCGGTGGAGGGAAGATAGCACGGTGAGAGTGCCACCCCCATGGAGCGGGTACGAGCTATGGCCTTTTCCGCAACCTCCTTCACCTCGGCAAGGGAAGCCCCAAGCTCTGCTTTGGCACCAGCTAGCTTGTATAGGTAGAACAACCCAGCAATTCCCCTGCGCCGACTCTCCTCTCCCTTGGGCGCAGATGCAACGTCATCGATACCAACAACCGATTCAACCTCAATGCCTTCGTCGGTGGCCATTTCAGCAGCCATATCGAAGTTTAGAACGTCACCACCATAGTTGCCGTAGAGATACAGCACCCCAGAACCACTGTTGACTCGGCGCGTGACTTCGAGCATCACCATGGCACTCGGAGAGGCGAACACGTCCCCTACTGCTACACCGTCCAACATCCCTTGGCCGACATAGCCTAGGAACAAGGGGAGATGACCGGAACCACCCCCAGTGACTAGACCAACCTTTCCTGCGCTTGGCGCTTGACGTCGGACCAAAGCACGTCGGTCGGGGTCTAACGCCTCCAACTCATCTCCATGAGCTAGTAGAATGCCTTCGAGCATATCTGCCTCGAAACTACTCGGATCGTTCATGAATTTTTTCATCTGCTCTCCCCCTTATGGGCAATAGACGAACTGCAATGGACTGCAATAGACGAACTATGTAAGCCTTAGCCGAACTGCTCACGAAGCGATTGGGTAAATGGTTGAAGTGCAGCTCCTTTTTCCGTGACAATAGCGGTTACATATTCATTGGGGGTCACATCGAATGCAGGGTTGTAAACATCGATATCCCTAGGGGCTATAACCCTACCCATGCCCGATATGACCTCTTCTTTGTCGCGTATCTCGATAGGAATCTCATCCCCAGTTGCGATGCTCAAATCGATCGTTGACAACGGAGCAGCTACATAGAATGGGACGTGGAAGTGATCGGCTAATATGGCTACGTTCAACGTGCCAATCTTGTTGGCTACGTCACCGTTGGCAGTGATGCGATCAGCCCCAACAATGACAGCATTTACCTTGCCGGCGCTCATAACACTTGCAGCCATGTTGTCACAGATCAACGTGGCCTCAACACCTAGACGTTGCAATTCCCAAGCAGTCAGTCTTGCTCCCTGCAATACTGGCCTTGTCTCGTCGACGAATACGTGGAATTTCATTCCTCGCTCCACGCCCACATAAAGTGGTGCGAGAGCAGTACCGTAGCGGCTGGTAGCCAGCTGACCAGCGTTGCAATGGGTCAATATATTACGAGAATCTCCTAACAGATCGAGCAGGTGCACTCCTATGGCATAACTAGCCGCTTCGTCTTCGCTCTGGATCGCCTGAGCCTCTCGGTGCAGTCTGTCAATCACCGAATGGATAGTTGCAGAGGGCTGCTGTCCATCCTCACGAGCTGCTCCCAACATCCTGTTGACAGCCCAGCTTAGGTTGACTGCTGTAGGACGTGCACTTATCAAGTACCTCCCTGCTTCTTCCAGCCCTTTGAGAAGCTGTTCGATAGTGGTCACTGACATTCCCTGGGCAGCCACGACCATCCCCCAAGCAGCTACGATTCCAATAGCTGGAGCTCCGCGTACCATCAACATCCGGATGGCCGTGAATACATCCTCCAGATCATCCAGAGACAGATACACCTCCTCTTCCGGTAACTTTCTCTGGTCGATGATCACCAACCGCTCGTCCAGCCAACGAACGGTAAACCATTCAGCTGGACTTGTGACTTGTTGCATAGCTAATCCAACTCCAATCTAGAAGGCTCCACCAAATAAGGTTGCTCACGCCTCCGTACACTTCGTCTCCTATCCAAGATGCCGACCGACAGAAGCCTCTGGCTCTATCAATGAAGGTTGCATCACCTCGCCGTACCGCTCCATTGCCGTCCTTCACCTCTCCGTACCGCTAGGGGTAACTACAGGTGAGATATCCAGGCTCTTGGCAACTGCGACGAACTCGTCTATGCTCTCCGCCCTAGACGAGAGCTTGATGAGATCACTGCCGATGACCAAGGATGCCTTCTTGGCCGCAATACGAGCTTTTTCCTCTTGTATATCTGCTAGATCTGCTACCGAAGCAAGACCTATGGTGCGCCGAATCATCTCGCACCCCGCATATCCGCAGGTGTCTTGCAGGACACCCAGTATGTAGGAGTGCTCTGTGCGATCATTGTGGAAAACGCCATCGTACGAGGTCACCCTCCACAGTTCACAGAACTCGTCTGTGAACCTAGTCCATATGTCCTCCACTGCAGCGAGCAAGTACTCCCGATAGGAAGGCGAATGACCTAGTACTTCATGATGGATCATGTTGAGCACCAGATTGGCAAATAGTAGTCCTGGGTCGAAGCCTATGGGTCCATAAAAGGCGAACTCTGGATCTATCATCCGCGTCTGGGCTTGATCTACCATGATGCTCCCCGTGTGCAGATCCCCATGAACCAATGCCTGCCCACAGGACATGAACTTATCTTTCAACGAGAACACGGTGTCTATGACCTCGGTATCCCCCCAAAGTTTCTCTACATCCTCCTCCAGCCCCCCTTCAATCCGATTGCCAGGGGCATCATAGAATGGCTCGGATAGGATTAGGCGCTCGGTTATCTCGCACAGCTGGGGGTTGACCATGGCTGCAGCTCGCTCTTTTTTCTCCGTTATCTTCCCGGAACGATCGGAACTCCAGAACAGGGTGCGGGCCAAGAACTCTGCTGCATGCTTGGTGAACAAGGGGAAGTGTTCACCCTTTATCAGTGCAGATCTCATCACCTCCAGGTCGCTCAGATCCTCCATAGCTATGGCATGATCATCGGGGTTGTAGGCATATACCTCTGGTACATACCCGGAGGCGACCTCGTTTTGAAACCTCAATGCTGCCGCTTCGATAGAGGCACGCTCCTCGGTTAGCGGCCAAGTCTCCCCAACTACACGAAGAAAGGGGACTGCTTTCTTGACTATTACCCCCTTGTCCCTGTCCGCACTCTGGATCCTGAAGACATAGTTCAAGTTGCCGTCCCCTATCTCGACGGCTTGAAGCCGCTCAGCTTCCGCGTAGATTCCTTGCCTCTTGACAAAGGAAATTGCATCATCTGCTGTCCATACTTGATCTTCTAAGCTCATCTCCAACCTCTGCTCCGCAGTTATCGATCAACCCATCCATGCCTTCATTCACTTGCATTTGACCACATGCCCCTCTGAGCAACGAACGCTCCTCCTGCGAACCTCACCCTCGGATCATCGTGGAAATCCCTCCCTTATGCCCGCATCTACAGGGATTACTGCTCCGGTGGTCTTGCTGGAACGTTCGCTGACCAAGAACAGCACCATCTCAGCGACATCATCGACGGTCACCACCCTCTGCAACAAGGAGCGACGACGGTAGAAGTCTTCCAACTCGCTCTCGTCTATCTGATAAGCCTTCGCCCTGTCTGCACGAATGCGCTCATCCCACAGGTTCGTCCAGATGGCATCGGGGTTGATCATGTTCACCCGAATTCCATCGGAACCATGCTCGATCGCGGCTATGCGACCCAACTGGAGTTCAGCAGCCTTGGCTATGCTATAGGCCCCGAACTCCTTCCCGGGCACAAAGGCATTCTTGCTGACGATAAAGACTATGCTGCCCCCTAGTCCCTGCCTAGTCATGACCCGAAGCGCCTCTCTGGTGACGAGGAAGTGCCCAGTGATGTTCACCTGCATGGAGGCTGTCCATGCCTCCATGCTCAGATCCGTCAATTTGCCGGTGACAGCAGATCCCGCATTGGAGACCAAGATATCCACTCCCCCATAGGTTCTCACTGCTGCCTCGAATGCCTCGATCACATCTGTTTCGTTGGATACGTCCGCAACTACCGACAAGACATTGCTATCACCCACCTCCTTGCCCAGGAGATGTGCGGTGCTCTCGAGCTGCTTTTGGTCACGGTCCATGAGGACTACTGCGGCACCAGCTCGAGCTAGTCGTCGAGCAATTGCTGCTCCGATCCCTCCAGCAGCTCCAGTGACAACAGCAACCTGGCCCTGGATCTCGCCACTCACTGGTCGAAGGGTCAGCTTGCGCAACTCCATGGGCCAGTATTCAGCATCAAATACCTCGTCCTCGCTCAAGCTGGAGTAAGAGCCTAGACGTTCGGTCATCTCGTAGATGGAACAAGTATGGGCATACATCTCCAGGGCAATACGGCTGGATGAGGCGTCCTGCCCAGCAGCCCACACCCCTACTCCCGGAACTACCGTGATGACCGGATCCGGTGAGCGCATATCCAATGAACGGTCACTGTGGCGCAAGAAGTAGTTGGTGTAGCGTTGTCTGTAGGACTCCACCTTTGACTCGATCAAGCCCAGCAGATCTGAGTTGCTCAGATCGAACGAAACAGGGAGCACCATGGGGGTGTTCTTGATGAACAGCAAGTGATCAGGGGTTACCACGCCCCGCTCTATTACGGTTCCCAAATCCTTCCTCAAGCTGTAACTGAGCAACTCCTCATTGTCGCTGAAGGAAAGGAGAACACGCCTATCAGCGGAAAGATACTTGCGCAACAGTGGAGCGATACGCTGGACCAGCTCTTTGCGGCGGTCACTGGGAAGGAATGGGGAACGGACAATGACGGGAGCGGGAAGGTTGGAGATGTACTGTTCTGCTTGAGCTATGAGTTCTTCGTGAAGTGCATAGGCCTCCTTGGGGGTATCTCCCCAGGTGAGAAGACCGTGGTGGAGAAGAACCATTCCCCTTATATCCGAGGTGCGCAGTCGCAGTGCTAGAGCAGCTGTCTTGGCCAACTGGAACCCCGGACGAATGTAGGGAACTACTACTACGTCATCGCCTAGCGCCTCTTGTATTACCTGATGAGAATCGGTGACATTGCTCAAAGTGAGTATTGCATCGGCGTGGGAGTGCAAAACGGAACCAAAGGGAAGGAAGGCATGCAGAAGGGTTTCGATGGAGGGAAGGGGACCATTGGGGTTGACCATCACATGAGTGATGAAATTGACGATTTCATCGTCATCCATCGCCTCACGTTCTATGAGCCGTTGGAGATCGTCCATGACCACACCGACAAAATCATCTGCGGTGACGCTTCCAAGATCTGAACCAGAACTCTTTATCCACAAAACTCTAGCGGGGTCACCTTTGAAGTCCGAACCATCCAGCTTTATCGAACTATTACCCCCTCCAAACAAAACTAACCTGGGGTTGGTTCCAATCTGTCGCGATACACTGACTAATTCTTCGAGCAAACTATTTGGTGAAACATCTGCATCCTCCCACTCATCTCCATATACGCTCACATCAATCACCTCTGGTTTCCGAGATTTATTCGATAACTTTACATAAACATTGACATATTTATTAGTTGTTGACTGTATTCACCTCATCGCATATCACATCAACTAACATTTACACAAAGAAATAGGGCAGATTCAGGGATGCTATACACTCCGATGGAGTTTGCGCAACTGTTTTAAAATACTTTTTCTATTGGTTGCCGTTGTTCCTCCACCAACAGTAAACGTAAGTATCAAAGCAAATATCAATAGCAGCCCATATGTGGTGTCTTCCACATAGTACGGAACATTGAACATGGTTAACCCGTTGACCACTACTGCCACAAAGAGTGCACCAAATACCGTCCCATGAGCCGATGGCCTCTTCATCCCAAAAAATGCATAGGCGATCAATGCTGCAGCCACGCATTCCAACAAATACGGCTGACCGGCATTTACCTGTCCGTTTCCAAGGAGACCAAGTAGCATGATGCCAGCCACTCCTCCAAGAAACCCAGAGAACAGATAAGCGATGGCTCGGTATCGACCAACTGGTATACCTGCCAACCGGGCGGCCTCAGAGTTCAGCCCGATGGCATACAGTGCTCTGCCCAGTCTGCTGCGCTCCAACACGACAAAGATTGCCACCGACACCACGACCAAGATGATCACCAAGCCCGGAATGTGCGCTACCTTGCCATTGCCAATCCAGTTGAAGAGATGACCCATCTTTCCCGGAGCTGTTTTTCCATTTGAAAGTGTCATCCCCGGAGCAACGTTGTTACCGCCAGCAATCACCAAGGCTAGACCTTCGAAGGCGAACATCGTACCCAAGGTTGCGATCATGTCGGGAACCCGCCCCTTCACGATCAACAGAGCATTTACTGCCCCGATGAAGAGACCGGCTAGAAGGCCAGCCAAGATGCCAAGCAGACCACCCCAGTTGAATTCGATCAGTACGATGGCGCTGACCATCACCACGAACCCGATATTCGACCCTATGGAGAGATCCCATCCACCTACCGCCAAGGAAAACGCCACTCCGAGTGCTGCCACTGCAACAATGGACATTGACTCGAGTATGACCCACAAGTTGCTCAGAGTTCCGAACGCTGGTGCGGTAGCCCAGAATACAGCTACTAGAATTACGAATACGGTAACCAACCCGTACTGCAAGCTCAACTCCTGAATGGCGGTACGTCGACCTCGCCGTGAGGCAAGCGTTGAACTTGGCGATTCCTTCAACTCCTCGCTTGATAAGAGAGCTTCGCTCTTGGCAATCTGCGTGCTCATGCGCCTCTCCCCCTTTCCTTACCCTTCTCTTTTCGCGCCAATGGCTTGTACACCTTGCTGATCTCCTGCAATGGCGGCAACGATATCTTCAAGCACGCCCTCGGTGGCCTTGCCCTCCCATACAATCGCCCCTTGTTTCAGCACAACTATACGATCTACGACCTCTACCAGCTCCCTAGGATCAGAGGAGGTCATCAAGATGGCTTTATGCTGGACATGAGCGAAGTCCCTCAAGAGCCTTCCGAGATCTGTACGGGCACCAATATCTACGCCTATGAATGGCTCATCCAGCACTAGTACATCGCATTCTTGTGCAAGCCACCGCGAAACCACGACCTTTTGCTGGTTGCCACCGGACAGGAAGTTAACGGGCGTAACCGTACTCCCGCCGCGAATGCCGAACCTCGATATGAGCTCGTTGCCGGCATACTCCTCGGATCCAGATCGCACAAGTCCCCACCTACTGAAGCTCTCCAGGAACGGGATGGATCGATGATGCGCTACGGACCAGCCGGGGAACAAGGCTTGGCGCGCTCTGTCTTCGGGAACGAACCCGACACCCTTCGAGATCGCATCCTCCATACTCTTCGCCCGCCATGGCTTTCCATCGCGTAGTACAGTCCCGCTGCCAAGAGGGCGAACACCTACCATCTGTTCGATAAGCTCCGTCTTCCCGGAGCCAACCAGACCCGTCAACCCTAAAATTTCGCCATAGTCGACACTCAGTCGAATTGGTGGACCTCCAGGTAGGGCTGAGACATCTACGACCTCCAACGCCTTGTTGCCACTGCGAACAGCTACAGTTCCTATTGACGGACCCTCTCTAGCTGTACTATTGGCACTGGCCGTACCTTGGTTCCCGTTCACTGCGGTGTCCCTCAACCCATAGTCCTGCACTCCTAGCATTCCATTGATGACTCGCGTCATGTCAAAGGATTCATTCCCGCCCAGAGAGGACAGTCTGTCCACTACCCGACCATCTCGCAGAACTACTATCTCATCACAGACCTCAGCCGCTTCGTGAAGACGATGGGTGACTATCATCACTGCAATCCCTTGGCTACGCAGGAGGCGAAGGCGCTCGAACAACACCTCCACCTCCCGCGTCGACAGACTTGCTGTCGGCTCGTCAAGTATCAGCACCTCTGCTTGCCGTCCAAGAGCACGTGCCAGGAGTACCTCTTGCTTGCCCGCAACACTGAGCTCGTCAATCCGCTTGGCGAGATCGAACTGGAACCCCGTGCCCTCTAGAAGTTCAGCGGCACTCCTCTCTAGCCAGGACCGTTTGAGCATCAACGGCCACTTCTTCTCTCCCAACAGGTCCAACAACAGGTTCTCCGCGATGGTCCAGTTGGGAACCAGCCCCATAGCTATGTTCTGATGGACAACCGCAATTCCCTTGCGGTTGGCATCACGCGGATCGGCAAACCTAACCGGCTCTCCGTTCCTCATCAGCCTTCCACTGCTAGGCTGTTCGGCGCCGGACAGGATCTTGATAAGAGTTGACTTGCCCGCTCCATTGCTTCCCACCAGGCCAGTTATGTGACCGCCCTGCAACTCCAACGAGCAACCATGCAAGACCTCAACTGGTCCGTATGATTTGCTGATCTCTAGAGCCGCCAAAGTATTCATGGTTATCAGCCTCTGAATGTGTGGATGTGCTTCTTTGCTACCTTCGATCTCTTGGTCTCACCGTGCGATCACAAACACGCATTCACTGCTTGCATGTACGAAGCACATGACAGGTTGTTGGTCTTCAGCGTCGGGAAGTAGCTGAGCAACTGAGATGAGTGGGTGATGTGGTGGGACAAGAGGAACGAACTGGTGATTAGCACAGGTGGTATGAAGACGTGATGCGAAACCTTGGTGCCCATGGCTGCCATCACCACCGTCCTCAGGGTGACTGCCCCATCCGTATAGGCGTAGCTGGCACCACTTGCTATCCAAGGGCTGTTCGGTGCCGTCATGATTCCGATATCGGTTGTCGAAGTATCCGCACCGAATACCTTTACCGTACTCTCCCGGTGCAAGTGGTCGATAGCAATAGTGGCACCTTGTGCAAATGCATCGTAAGGAGCAAATACCGCCTTCACATTTGGATGGGCCAGCAACGCCGCCTCTACCTCCGATGCAACCGTCGTTACAGTAGTCGTATTGATCTCTCCGACATGGGCGACCACATGGACGTTCGGGTGAGACTTGAGGTAGCTATTCCAAACACCATTGCGTACATCGAGTGGATATATTCCGGAGACATTCACGTAAATTACGTCACCGCTTCCATGAATCCAGTTGTTCAACTGGCCTATGGATAGTTGAGCGATCTTTGCGTCATTTTGATGAACTTGATAGACGGCTGGATTGCTTGGTTGGATACCATAAGAGGCTACTTTGATCCCATGGCTGATAGCGCTGTCGATGACGGGATTCAACGTCGGATTGTACCCCCAGCCGACGACCATCCCTTGCACCCGACCAATGTAATCCCTCACGTAGAGAGCTTGGGTTGCCTCATTGGCATTTGCGCCCTCGAAATCCAAGTGGATCCCCAATGCCTTGGCTTCAGCCTGGATACCCCGTGCCCATGTGCTGAAGAACGGTCCAGTCGAGTCGTACATGACCACAGCAATGTGCAGACTGTGCATTTTGCTCACTAGACTCGACACCTTGCTGTTGGACGAGGACACTGCCTTGCTCGACGATGATGTCGAACTACAGGAGGCGAGAAGGAGCATCGATACCAAGCTGACTAGGCTGACAGTAAAGACTTGTAATAGACGTTTTCTTGGAGCTCTCATTCGAGAGCCAACAACCTTAAGAATACTATGAATCATTTAAGCTACCTCCCCTTTACACAAGTGGTGGACTCATTGCTAAATATTTACATTCGAAAGTGCAATCATTAGAAATTTGTAGTAGTTGTTGTAGTTTAACTAAGCCATACATTCACCTCTATTTTAACCTATAACGCCTTTCAGTAAATGTTTGATAAAGCAATTAGAAAACTCAGTACAGTGCCTTCAGCATTCTCACAGAGCTACTGTCACCATAGTTATCCATGCTTTGTTGTAGTTCGGCAATGATAAGTTTGACATTGCTTGAACTAAGCAATTCCTTGATATGCGAATCCACTCCTGAGTCAGTGATGACGTAATCAAACTCAGTAATTGGCCATACCTTAGTCAATGACCGCTTCATAAGTTTTGTAGAATCAGCAAGAAGAATACGTTCTTTACTACTACGAAGCATCAACTGCTTCATGTGCACTTCCTCGGGATAATTATCCATAAGACCTGCATCGAGATCTACAGCAGTTCCCGACACGAACGCCTTGGCAAACGCGAACTGTGATATCACCTTCTCTGCAAGAACCCCAACGGTTGAAAATGCCTCTCGTCTCAGACGACCGCCAGAGAAGAAAAGTTCGATGGAGGTAGAGGAGGCCAGTACCTCAGCTACCATGAAGTTGTTGGTGACCACGGTTATGTTGAGGCCAGGTTGCCTAGCGAGCAACGAGGCCAGCTGCACGACCGTAGTGCTAGCATCCAGGGCTATGGTGTCCCCTTGCTTGATGAGGGCAAGGGCAGAGTGAGCTATCGCTATCTTCTTGTCTACATTCGACCGTCGCCGAACATCGACATCGTAATCTTCCAGTATCCCTGTCCTGAGAATTGCTCCACCTCGAGTGCGAAGCACAAGGCCTTTCGCCTCTAACTCAGCTAGGTCTCGCCTGATCGTCATCAATGACGTACCGAACTCATCAGCCAAATCTGCCACTCTTACCGCACCTTGAGTTTCTATGCGCCTATAGATTTGGATCAAGCGTTCCTTTGGGAGATACGTCGACTGTTCCGACTCCATTGTCCATGTCTTTCTGACTAGTTAAACAACAGTATTAGGCTCGCTGCTAATAGTGTGTCGTTTACATCTCGTGTTTGCTTTATTAAGTATTAAGCGGTTGACCCATTCAGTATGCCTGGCTGAGAGTCTGAACGTAATGTATGTACTGCTGATTCAAGATCTTCTGCAGCAAAAAAATACGATCCGAGAACAAATATGTCCGCTCCAGCTTCTCGTAGAGCTCCAATACTCCTATCGTCTATTCCACCATCTACTTCAATAAGAGGCATAGACGTCGAATCATATATCTCCTGGATCTCATATATTTTATTACATACATCCCTATAGAAGTTACGACTACGGTCAGCTGGATCTATAGTGAGCAGTAGAATAAAATCAGCCTCTTCAGCTATTGGAGCAACCTGAGCGAACTCTGTCTCGCCTTTGAGGGCTATTCCTGCCTCGATTCCGCTATCATGTATAGCCCTAATTACCTTCAGCGGATCGTCATTGGCTTCATAGTGAACAGCAATACGGTCTACAGCAGCCTCTCGTAGTTCACTAATTAGATTAATTGGCTCTTCCACCAATAGATGAACATCCAAAGGTACTTTGGTTACCTGCCGAATTGCAGCAGCTACTTTAGGGCCGATGGATATTTCGGGAACAAAATGCCCATCCATGATGTCTATATGAATTAAGTCAGCATACCTCTCTATCCTGCTGCATTCATCAGCCAATCTTGACAGGTCAGCTGAGAATATGGATGGGGCTATTTGTATCCTGCCCTTTGTCAACGACCTGTCCATTGCCATTCGTCAAAGTCTCTTAGCTGTAAAATGATTGCTACTTCTACTGCCGACTGAACTCAACCGACTTCTTTTTGCTATTCACTTGAAGACGCACTGTCGCCTCGTCGGTAGTATTGAACATCTCGATAGCCTCTTGGGCAGTCCATCCGTCATGAACCACGTGATTCAAAGCAGTGAGCATGGTCAGTGGCTTCTCCGATTGGAAGACATTACGCCCCATGTCGACACCTGCTGCACCTTCCTGGAGAGCCACCTCTACTATCCGTAGAGCTTCGGTCTCGTCGACCTTCTTGCCTCCTGCCACGATAAGAGGTACTGGAGTCGAGGCGACTACTGTTCCAAAACCATCCGGGATATAGTATGTCTTTATCATTTGCGCCCCAAGCTCTGCACAAATCCTGCAAGCTAACCTGAAGTACCGCGCATCACGAACCATCTCACGTCCGACAGCAGTGACTCCGAGAACCGGTATGCCGGCCTTCAGTCCTGCATCAACTAGTTTCGTCATGTTGAGTATGGTCTTGCTCTCGTACTCGGCACCGACATAAACCTGTACTGCAATTGCCGCCACATTCAACTTGATGGCATCCTCGATGCTGACCACGATGTCCTCGTCGGAAAGCTCTTTCAATATACTCGACCCTCCGCTGACCCGAAGGACGATTGGAGCTTGTATCTCGGGAGGCACTGTAGTCCTGAGGATCCCTCGCGTCAGCATGAGTGCATCCGTACTTTGTAGTAGGGGAACGATGTTCAAATCCACTCGCTCGAGGCCACGCACTGGACCTTGGAAGTAACCATGATCGATGGCCAACATGACAGTACGACCATCGCTAGGTCTAAATATCCGCGCCAAACGGTTCTTCATCCCCCAGTCATAGGATTCTGCGCCCTTGACATGGAACAACTCGCTACGAAAGGGTACGTCTTCGTAAAATCGACCGTTCTCTGATTCGTCTACCTCAGGCACCTCGCCCTCCAATATCCATCAGTAACATCCCTTAACAATCATATACGCACGCTTGTTAATGTTCGTTTCTGTTCGCTGCAATCAATGTAATGCATCGTAATGAAAATGTCAATGATCCACGACTCCACCCAGAGCTGCTATTCTGCATAGGAGGCGTGTTGCTTGTTACACTTTCTCCGGGCAAACTAGGTGACAAGCTCGAATGACATTCCGGGGTAGCTCAATCGGCAGAGCAGGCGGCTGTTAACCGTCTGGTTGAGAGTTCGAGTCTCTCCCCCGGAGCTGGAGACAGGTCGTATACTTGTAGCTGTCACTTTGGCGGTAGTTTGGAGCTTGAGGGTTGCAGCCTTCAGGGGCCCGTAGCTCAGTGGTTAGAGCGGAGGACTCATAATCCTTTGGTCGCAGGTTCGATCCCTGCCGGGCCCACCAAACAAGAACGATGTCTTGCCGAGACAAGAGTTAGGTGGAGATGCCATGGGAATGACCAACTTGAAAAGAGGAGCTAGGTTCTTGACTAAGACGAGGACCCGCTTGGCATTGCTCGGAGGAGGTGCTCTCGGCTACTACCTCGGCACAAGGGCAGGAAGAGAACGCTACTACCAAATCAACGCTTTCTTGCATCGCTTACCTCGAGTCAATGCACTGAAGATAGGCTTGAGCAAGACCACCGCTTTGATGCAACTCTCCAGAGAGGCAAAGCGCTCCCTATCCGAAAGGATCAGAGGAAAGAGTCCTAGATCCTAGGCAAAAGGAGCCGAAACCGCTACCGTCCACATTGACGGCTCATGTTGGAGCTCGTCGAAAGGTTCTAGTGGAACAGGAATACTCAACCTTCTTCCAGGTAATCCCTCAATGGTTGAGCCAACATGGGGTGACGTAACTTGGCTAAGGTCTTGGCCTCGATCTGACGTATCCTTTCCCTGGTGACGCCAAACTCTCGTCCAACCTCCTCCAGTGTACGTACCTTGCCGTCATCCAAACCGAACCGTAGCCGCACTACTGCTTGCTCACGGGGGTTGAGTTCGGACAATGCCTTCTTGACCGCTTCATTTAGCATATTCCGCGCTGCAGCATCTGCTGGCACTATCGCTCCTCGATCCTCGATCATGTCAGACAAACTGGAGTCAGCCTCATCGTTCAAAGGCTGTTCCAACGAGATCGTATCTTGATTGATTCTCTGGATCTCCCGCACTCTTTCCACGGGGAACTCCACGCGCATGGCTATCTCCTCCAAGGTAGGTTCGCGACCAAGCTCCTGGAGGAGCTGCCTTTGAACTCTTACCACCTTGTTGATGGTTTCTACCATATGCACAGGTATCCGAATTGTGCGTGCTTGATCTGCTACAGCTCGGGTAATGGCCTGTCTTATCCACCATGTGGCATAGGTGGAGAACTTGAATCCTTTGGTATAGTCGAATTTCTCCACTGCTCTCATAAGCCCGAGATTGCCCTCTTGGATCAGATCTAGAAATGCCAAGCCCCTATTTCTGTACATCTTGGCAATTGACACCACCAAACGTAAGTTGGCCTCGATGAGCAACTCTTTGGCCTCTTGCCCGTCTGCAACTAGAGCTTGATCCTTCTCACGCTCCGCCTCGGTATAGCTTTGGTCCCACTCGCTCCTGTTGGCCAACCTCTCGGCAGCACGAGCCCCCTCTTCTATCCGCTTGGCCAACATTACTTCCAAATCAGCAGTGAGTAAGGGGACCTTCCCGATCTCTTTCAAGTAAGCATGGACTGGATCTGAACTAACCTGGACAACCTTGGATTGATCGCGTATCTGTTGAGAAGGTTTGTTCCGTGGGGCGGCCGCATTAACCCTTTCACTATTTCCAGCAGCATGGATGAGGACCTCCATAGCATGGTTACTGTCCTCGTCCTCGTCAGCGATGGGCTTGATCGAACCAAGGTGATTTGCTTCGTGTCCCGATCTCCCTCTCCCTGTGGAGCCCACCAGTGATAGCCGAGAATGATCGCTGCCTTCCAGGCCAAGTTCCCCTCTTCCCTCATGAGGTGTGGAGGTTAGATGTCTTTCTTCAACAGGTATTTTGTTGATGCCTTCGACAGTAGGCTCCTCGCCATGAGGTGTTACTGCGAGGTGTCTTGCTTCGGCTTTTCGTAATTGCTTGCGAGCCGCTACTCGATCCCGGCGAGGAAGTGGTCGACCCACGACTTGAGGTGAGAGAGAAGGCGACGCAACAACCGGAGCTGCTATATCTTTCTTGCTCTCCCCATCAGGAGGCATGGATCCTTCGCTACTGCCACCAACATCCATTATCTTACCACCATCGACATCCATTCCTTCACCAGCAGCCTCCTTGCCGCCCATAGCAAGCCCAAAAGACCCTTGCGGCTCGACATCGTAAAGGTAGGTTATACCTTCTGCAGTTACTCTATCGACAACAGCATCAATAACTTGATTGGTGAGTTCGAGATCGGTGAGCAGTGGAAGGAGATCCCCTTGACTCAGGTACCCTTTCTCGCGGCCTTTCTCCAGTACCTTTGCGAACTGTTCTTCAGATACTCCATTCGGCAGATTCGGAATACTGTTCAACCCACCCTTCTGCACCACTACTCCTCCTCCTTGTCGTTGTCCATGAGCCACTGAAGCAATTCCTCACGCAACCCTTGGGAGCAGTTCAGTGATGACAGCTCCTCGATCCTCTTCCGCAGCCATGCAGTAGCCGATGCAAGTTCAGGAAATGCTCCCGCATCCAACCCTGCACGAGCCCTCGTCTCCAACCTAGCCAGCTGACGTCTTGCTGCAGAGATCAGCAACCGGTCCAGCACATCAGCTGCTTCAAGTCCTCCTTCCACCTCTTCGACAGCTATCCTAGTGATCAGCCTAGCTACTTCCTCGTCCGACTTCGCTACTGCTTCTTGAAGGCTCTCTGCGCTAGCCAAAGCATTAAAGGTACGTCTGCACAACTGATTGCTGAACAATACCTCTTCTAGACGATCAGCCACTTCGCCAGGACGATGAACGGCCAAACGTAAGGCGGCAAGTTCCGGCCCAGGTATGTCTCTGCTGCTATAGGGGTAGGGAGCAGTGCGATCACTCAAACGCTCGTCGACAGCGGGAAGAGCGTTACGCACCCTATATGCTCTGTTCATAGATCGCTCACCCCCGGACCGCACCAAGGACTCTCTAGGAACCTTCGACCCAGGCCATGAACCCCCAGCTGTATATGTGTCTACGTCTCTTATTTTAGTTGGCTTGCCTGAGCTCATCTGTACTTTAGCTCCTTTGGAACGGGGAAATGAGCTATCGCGGGACAAAGTAAGGAGTTCTGCAAGAGAACTCCTTAACTTCGACAGGTCGAAACGACAGCGATCAGCTATGGAAACCAAGTATTGATCTCTCACTAGGTCATCTGGATGCTCTGCCAACAACTCCAAGCCAGCTCTCGCTGCTCTAGCTCGGGACTCGGCGGTCTTCATATCATAGGAGGCGAGAACTCTCTCCAATCTGAAGGCAAGATAAGGCTTGGCAACTCCCACTGCTTTCCTCAAGGCATCCGGATCATGCGCAGCTAGACTAGCCGGGTCCTCTCCAGGGGGGAGCTGAACCACCTCTACCGAGAGTTCATGGGTTCTCTCCCACTCATGTATGCGCATCACCGCCTCTTGTCCTGCTCTATCTCCGTCGTAAGCAAGCAACACTCTCTTGGAGTAACGAGCCAGTAGCTGAAGGTGCTCATCGGTCAAGGCAGTTCCACAGGTGGCTACAGCATTACGCAACCCAATGCTATGAAATGCAATTACGTCTGTATAACCCTCGCATACGATGGCTTCCCCCAAAGAGGCTATGGCTTCCTTGGCCCAGTTGAAGCCGTACAAGGTACGCCTCTTGAGGTACAAAGGACCCTCCGGAGAGTTCTTGTACTTAGGAAGGGAGTTGCCAGATATTACTCGTCCTGCAAGTGCGATGGCTCTTCCAGCGGGGTCGCATATGGGGAAGATGATCCGAGAGCGCATGGCGTCTTGCTGTCGACCGCTTCGATTGACAAAACCCAGCCCAGCCTTCACGAATATCTCATCGGAAAGAGCGAGATGTCGGGAGAGGGCATCCCACTCATCCGGTGCCCAACCGAGTCTAAAGGCGCGCACCACCTTTCCATCGTAACCCCTCGAACGCAGATAGTCGCGAGCAGCTCGGGCCTCAGGTGCCTTCAACAGCTGTTCATGGTACCAACTGACCGCTCGATCCAAAGCATCCAAGAGCACCTCACGCTTGTTTGCCTGACCTTGTTGTCTAGCATCTCTGGCATCGTAGTGAAGGGTGATCTTGGCTCTTGCTGCAAGTCGTTCGACGGCCTCTGCAAAGCTCAGGTGCTCGGTATCGCGAACGAAGGTGATCGCATCTCCCCCGGCTCCGCATCCAAAGCAGTAGTAAAGACCGTCCTCGGCATTGACGCTGAAAGAAGGGGTCTTCTCTTCATGAAACGGACATAGCCCTACCCACCTGCGCCCAGACCTCTTGAGAGGAACGCGTTCGGTTATCAAGGCCACTATATCGGTAGCAGATCGGACACGCTCTATGTCTTCGTCAACTATGCCCACGTGAAATGCCCGACCGTCGTTGACCTACTAAGAGGTAGGCCATCTCTTCAATGAACCCACACCAATCGAGACAAGTACCTGAAGCCACCCATCCATAACACTAATATTCCTCCTTGTTCAGGACAACGATATGAGACAAGTACCTGAAGCCACCACCCAGCAATGCCTCTGCTCACCGATTGACATCCCTAGATCTTCTCTCCTTGCGGGACGAGTCGTACTGTTCCTTGGTGCAGGATCGACCGAGGAGCAAATATCGTATTAGGATAGGTTCTCCAGTGCCATCACTGCTTGAGCAGCTGCCAATCTGGCTACTGGTACCCTGAATGGAGAACAGCTCACATAATCCAATCCAATCTTGGCAAATACCGAGATGGACTGAGGATCTCCCCCGTGCTCTCCGCACACCCCGACCTTCAATCCCGCTCGAGCCGATCTGCCACGTTCTACAGCGATCGCAATTAGTTCACCCACTCCATCGGCGTCCACCGTCTCGAACGGATTATGCTTCAGAAGACCCTTCTCCAGATAGGTAGACATCATGCGTCCTTCGACATCGTCTCGGCTGAAACCAAAGGTCATCTGAGTGAGATCATTGGTTCCGAACGAGAAGAACTCTGCTTCCTCGGCAATCTCACCAGCTCGTAAAGCAGCGCGAGGGGTTTCGATCATGGTTCCCACGGCTACGTCGTAGGTGCTCTCCTCTCCTGCGACCTCCCGAATGGCACCTTCTACCCACTCCCTGGCCAGAGCCATCTCCTCTCTGCCGACCGTTAGGGGGATCATGATCTCGACCTTGGGGTCTCCTCCCTTCGAGATACGCTCGGCAACCGCTTCCATCAGCGCCTTCACTTGCATGGCATACAATCCAGGCTTTACCACACCAAGCCGCACCCCTCGAATACCAAGCATGGGGTTGTACTCCTGCCACAGACGAGCAGCAGCATAGAGCTTTTCCTCTTCCTCGTCCAAGCCAACAGTAGCTTGTTTGACTGCCATATCCACCACTCTGGGAAGGAACTCGTGAAGAGGGGGATCCAACAAGCGCACGGTAACAGGGAGGCCATCCATGGCCTCCAATATCTTGATGAAATCTGCCTTCTGCACCATCCTCAACTGATCAAGGGCTGCAGCCTCCTCCTCTGGGGTGTCCGCTAAGATCGCCCTCCTCACAATAGGGAGCCTGTCCTCCCCAAAGAACATATGCTCCGTACGGCACAGGCCGATTCCCTCGGCACCCAATCGGCGAGCGTTGGCCGCATCGGGACCATTGTCTGCATTGGCACGTACGCCTAGCTTGCCTTGTCGAATCTCATCTGCCCAAGACAAAATGGTGTAGAACTCTTCAGGGGGTTCAGCCTCTGCCAAGGGAACCTCCCCTAGAGCCACTTCCCCGCTACCCCCATCTATAGAAATGAACTCTCCCTCCCGGACTACCGTATTGCCTACCTTGAACTGCTTGCCCTCTATGCGAACAGCCTCTGCTCCCACTACAGCGGGCTTGCCCCATCCACGTGCTACGACAGCCGCGTGGCTTACGAGACCGCCCTTGGAGGTAAGTACTCCTTCAGCAGCCAACAGACCATGGACGTCCTCAGGGGAGGTCTCCTGTCTGACCAGGATCACCTTCTCACCGTTGGATGCCGCCTCTGCTGCATCATCTGCAGTGAAGTACACCTTCCCTACCGCGGCTCCAGGAGAAGCCCCTAGGCCGGTGGTCAATACCGTACGCTGCACCTGAGCGAACTGGGGATGAAGAATTTGGTCCAAGTGGTCTGCGTTGACACGAGTCACCGCCTCTTTTTTGGACAAGCGTATGTGCGGATCATTGGTCATGTCCACTGCCATGCGTACCGCGGCAATTCCGGTTCTCTTGCCCACTCTAGTCTGGAGCATCCACAGTTTTCCCTGTTCTATAGTGAACTCGGTGTCACACATATCCCGATAGTGCGCCTCCAGGCGATCGAATATGTCGAGCAGCTCTGCATACACCTCAGGAAACCTGTCCTCCAGCACCGATATGGGCTCTGTATTGCGTATTCCCGCCACGACATCTTCACCCTGGGCATTGGTCAGGAAGTCTCCATAGGCACCTTTGCGTCCAGTTGCAGGATCTCTGGTAAACCCAACACCAGTTCCGGAACGATCGTCGCGATTGCCAAAGACCATCGTCACCACGCTCACCGCCGTCCCCAGGTCATGAGGAATGTGCTCGCGGTTACGATAGGCAACGGCTCGCGGACCGTTCCACGAGCGGAACACTGCCTCTATGGCCTGGCGGAGCTGGACTTTGGGATCCTGAGGGAAGTCAGTTCCACTGTAGGATCTGACCAGCTCCTTGAACGATCTCACCAAGTACCTCAACAACTCGGCAGGAATTCCCGCATCCGAAGTAGCGCCAGAGAGCTCCTTTGATGCCTCGAGCATCTTGTCGAACTCATCGCCAGGCAAACCCATGACTATCCGTGCATACATCTGGATGAACCGCCTATAGGAGTCGTAGGCGAAACGCTCATCTCCTGTCTGCTTCACCAATCCCTCTACGGACTCGTCGTTAAGTCCTAGGTTCAGCACTGTATCCATCATCCCAGGCATGGAGAATTTGGCCCCGGAACGTACGCTGACAAGCAATGGATCCGCTGGATCCCCAAGATGCTTGCCCATTACCTGCTCCAACCTGGCTATCGCCTCATCCACCTCTGCAGTGAGACCCTCCGGCCAACCGGAGGTCATGTACTCTCGACATGCTACCGTCGAGATAGTGAATCCTGGAGGTACCGGGAGCTTGAGCACGGAGGCCATCTCAGCCAAATTGGCTCCTTTGCCCCCAAGCAAGTCCTTGAGCTCCATGGGTGGCTTCTCATGAGCGTAAGTAAAGTCGAATACGTAGGCCATTGAAGACTCCTCGCTGTCGTCACGCTTGCCCATTAAAAGATCTTGGTGAAATCACCGTAGTTGTCGAGTTTAGCCCTTCTCCACTCCGATATCCTTTGCGGCAGAGCTTATTGGCAAACTCGCTGCTGTACTGCTTGATCGAGTTCAGCTATGGGTACCCGTACCTGTTCGGTAGTATCCCGATCGCGAATGGTCACTGCGTTGTCCTCCAAGCTTTGGAAGTCGACCGTGACGCATAAGGGAGTTCCTATCTCGTCCTGCCTGCGATACCTCCTCCCAATTGATTGAGTATCGTCATACTCGCACATCACTAAAGGCTGGAGCTGGGCAAGAACCGAGTGAGCCAACTGCAGCAGCGGCTCCTTCTTGGAGAGCGGAAGAACAGCCACTTTGTATGGAGCAAGTCGTTCATCCAGCCGCAGCACGGTACGTTTTTCGCCTCCAACTTCGTCCTCGTCGTAAGCGGCCAGCAGGAATGCCATCATCGCCCGAGTAGCACCAGCAGCTGGCTCTATGACATGTGGGGTGTAGCGCTCACCGGTCGCCTGGTCGAAGTAGTCCAGCCTTACGCCTGAAGCCTTCGAATGAGCGTTCAAGTCGTAGTCGGTTCGATTGGCTATGCCCTCCAGCTCGTCCCAACCCCATGGAAAGGCAAATTCGACATCTGCCGTGCCAGCAGAGTAATGGCTCAACTCCTCAGGGGAGTGATGACGCAGGCGCAGTTTTTCGCGAGGGATGCCAAGATCCACGTACCAGGCCAGACGCTCTTCGCACCAATACTCGAACCAGCGCTGCCCTTCATCGGGAGGAACGAAGTACTCCATCTCCATCTGCTCGAATTCACGAGTGCGAAACACATATCCCTGAGGGGTGATCTCGTTGCGGAACGACTTCCCCATCTGGGCTATGCCAAAAGGGGGCTTCTTGCGTGTGGTGGTCATGACATTGGAGAAGTTGACGAACATGCCTTGAGCAGTTTCTGGTCTCAGATAGGCCACAGTTCCTTCGTTCTCGACAGGACCCACATGGGTCTTGAACATCAAGTTGAACGGTCGCGCCTCGGTAAGATCACGGGATCCACAGGAGGGACAGACTCCTTCGATCTTGTCGGCTCGCCATCGTTCATGGCAGTTACGACAGTCCACCAGTGGATCGGAGAAGCTCTCCAGATGACCTGAGGCCTCCCATATCTTCGGGCTGGAGAGTATGGCGGCATCGATACCTACCACCTCCTCCCTCAACTGCACCATCGAGCGCCACCACGCTTCCTTGACGTTCCTCAGCATGAGTACCCCCAAGGGACCGTAGTCATAGGTTGAGCGAAATCCTCCATAGATCTCGGCGGAAGGAAAGATGAAGCCGCGTCTTTTGCAGAGATTGGTCACCTGCTCCATCAAGTCCGGTTCTTTAGAAACCTCGGCCATCAACTTCTACCTCCTTTCCACCATCTTCCCACCATGCCCGATCGGGTGAGCAGTGGTCAATCTGATAAACAACGAACCTCTCCTCCCGGACAGGAAAGTTCCTCTCAATCCACCGCTTCTTCATGAAGGAGCTATGCGCAAGCTCTTCAGGCGCCTCTCTAAGTGATACTCCATTGATCTGGTCGCTAATCTTCCCATCTCCTCAGCTAGAGATTCATCTCTCATATTGAGCACCTTCACCAATCCCCCACCGAGCGTTAGGCGAATAGCCATAAGTGCATCTTTGCTCACCGCTTCACTTCCTCCGCATGACCGACAGCGTACTCCGGAAAGGGCAACATCATAGTAGGCAAGGTTATCCTTGGAAGAACATATGACGCAGTGGTCAATAACCGGACTGTAGCCCTCCTCGGCAAGCAGCTTCCAAAAGAATGCCGGCAAGATCATCGGAGAGTCCTCTTGATCGAGCACCCTGAGGACACCAACCAGCATACGGTAGACAGCCTTGTTGGCATGATGCTCCTGCAGCACCTGGTCTACCACTTCTAGGATGGACATCGCTCTGGTCAACTTGGATAAGCTGGTTCGCAGGGAACGAAAGTTGTCCACTACATCCACCTGGGTAACTACCGGCATACCTTTCCCCTGCCAGGTAACCACCTCGACGTGAGTGGTGGGCTCCAATCTCGCCCCGAAACGGCTCTTGGTCTTGGCTATCCCCTTCGCCACGGTTCGCAACTTGCCTTGTTCTTCAGTGGCAAGCACCACTATGCGATTAGCTTCTCCGTACGAGTAAGTACGGAGAACTACTGCACGATCACGAACGTAACTCATAGACGCATCTGCGCTTTCATGGACAAGCAAGTGCTCAGGTGATCCATCCCTCTACCTCCTTGCACAACAGCTCAGCTGCCGTCACGTGCAGTTGAAAGTCGAGTAAGCCCATCACAGCTTCTCCTTGTGGAGCACTCCTCCCATGACAATCAAGGCCACCAGTACGGCTCCCGCCACCAACAACTCGAATGCACCCCTTGCACCTTCCGCAGCAAGGAGAACGAACAAACCTATAACCATCAGTACCAGGGGAACAGCCAACTTGGTCACTGTTGTCGAACACCTCCAAACCTCCGTTCCCTACGCTGATACTCGGCTACGGCCTCGTATAGGTGGGAGCGCCTGAAATCAGGCCAGAGTACATCCATGAACACCAGCTCACTATAGGCCAGTTCCCAGAGCAAGAAGTTGGAGATCCTATACTCACCCGAGGTGCGAATTACAAGATCCGGATCGGGCATGTCCGGATAGTAGAGACGAGACCGAATGGTCCTTTCATCTACTTTGTCGATAGGCACACGATCGGCAACTATAGACTTGACCGCATCGACTATCTCAGCCCTGCCTCCATAGTTGAACGCCATGGTAAGGGTCATACGCTTATTGGAGGCAGTCAGAGCAGCTGACTCATCCATCCTGCGAATTACTCGCTTGGGAACACGCCAATCCCTCCGGCCAGAGAAACGAATACGCACCCCTTTTTCATGCAGTTCGTCGCGGCGACGCAAAAGAAGCCCTTCATTGAAGTTCATGAGATATCTCACCTCGTCAACGGGTCTCCGCCAATTCTCCGTGGAGAAGGCAAACATGGTCAACCACTTGACTCCTATCTCCAAAGCTCCTTCCACTGCATCCAACAAGGCCGCTTCTCCCGCCGCATGGCCTTCTGTGCGAGGCAGCCCACGAATATTTGCCCATCTGCCATTCCCGTCCATCACACAGGCTATGTGAACGGGCACTCTCGAACGATCAATATCAGCTAAGCTCACCGGTATACCTCTTGCTCTGACCCTACTGTCCAACCAGCAATCCGTTCGCCATACCAACTCTAAGAGTAGTCGTGGCCAGCCGGAGACCCAGGGCAGTGAGGCAGTGAATCCACAGCCAGCACCGTTGGTGCCACAACCATCCTCGAAGGCCCAAGGCAGTGAGGTAGTGAATCCACAAGAAGAGGACCGCAAACCTCCACCCTCAGGGGATGGTCGATCATCTAGCTGCTCTTCCAGAACTCGAGGCGACGAAGAACACGAGCCCACAAGCTTAACTTGGTAGTTGCTTTGGCACTGTCCGTTGAGTTCACCGACGCCTTCGATGCAGCTGAACCTGGCGGCATGGTGCCATCCAACTGATGTGGCACTGCAGTGTTGGGCCCACTAGTACCAGGCAAAGGAGCTACAAAGTATTCCTTCTCCCCAGGCTTGATCAAACCGTAGTCTCGGTGAGCAAGCTCGGCTATGTAACCGGGACTTTGAAGGTTCTTTACCTCGCTGTTCAATGCCTGCTCCTGTTGATCCAGTAACTTCACCTCGTTGGCATATCGCGCGATGTCTGTATGCTGCTCGATCAAGGAGTGAAAGGGGAAGGAAACCACGAGAATGACCAGGGCCACACAACAAGCAATCCCGAAAGTCACCCACGCATGTCTGATGCCAGCTCCATGAGCCCTCCCTCCTTTGGAGTACCTATCTCGAGCCTTCCCCTCTCTAGTGGACTTATCCATTTGGGTAATGCGTCTTCCTTGATGGCCCGAGTTGGGGCTAGGAGAGGCAGATGGTTTCCCGGTTCGTGCTCTGCGTGGAGAGGTCCCAGAGGAGACTATGTGGCCATTCTTGAGATAGGCAGGGGATCTATCTGTTCGTGCTCTTCCTGCAGAGGAGGACCGTCCCGTAGGTTTGACCGGTAGCCTCGGAGCAGTCGAGCTTACCTTTGATCGCGGTTCAAGCCTGCTACGGGAGGAAGGGGCTTTGGTCACCTTATCGCTCCTAGTCAAGCACTTTTCCCTGAAGCGTTGGGCTCCTCTGGTGATCCTTCCCCAGTTCTGGCACTACCTCCATAGGTATTGGACTGGCTAGAAGCCAGCTCATTTGCAGCAGTTCCCTTGAGAGCAGCGGAACCAAGGTACCTCGCTACAGATCCCAGATCCTCCTCTATCCGCAGGAGCTGATTGTACTTGGCAACTCTCTCCGAACGCCCTGGAGCACCAGATTTGATCTGACCGCAGTTATAAGCCACAACCAGATCAGCAATGCTCGTGTCCTCGGTCTCTCCTGAACGATGGGAGACCACCGCTGTATAGCCTGATCTAACAGCCAAGGAGATGGCTTCAAGCGTCTCGGTCACCGTTCCTATCTGGTTCACTTTGATCAACACCGAGTTGGCTATGGAAGCGTCTATACCTCGACTTATGCGGTCGACGTTGGTGACGAAGATGTCGTCTCCGACCAGCTGAACTCGCTCTCCGAGTGCCTGGGTCAATACGGCCCATCCATCCCAGTCCTCTTCGGCCATGCCATCCTCCAGAGATACGATTGGATACTCATCGCACCACCGTGACCAGTAATCAGTCAGCTCCTCAGAGCTCAGCCTGCGTCCCTCACTTCTTATCTCATATGCTCCTTCGTGCCACAAAGCGCTCACTGCTGGATCCAAAGCAATAGCAACATCTCTGCCAGGAACAAGTCCAGTAGCCTCTATGGCCTCCACTAGAAGTTGTGGGGCCTCTTCGTTCGCACGAAGATCTGGAGCGTATCCACCTTCATCACCAACTGAAGAGGAAAGTCCCTTGGACTTCAGGATTCCACCGAGGGTGTGGTATACCTCGGCTCCCCACATGAGTGCCTCCGAGAAGGAGACTGCCCCGTGCGGGACGATCATGAACTCCTGGAAGTCCAGGTTATTGGATGCATGCGCCCCGCCGTTGAGGACGTTCATCTGGGGGACGGGGAGTACATGGGCGTTGACGCCCCCCAGATAGCGATAGAGCGGAAGATCGAGCTCTGCTGCTGCAGCCTTTGCCGTAGCCAAGGAGAGGCTGAGGATGGCATTGGCACCCATGTACGATTTGTCAGCTGTTCCATCGAGGTCAATCATCATTTGATCTATCTCGCGCTGAGAAGTGGCATCCATCCCGATGATTGTTCGAGCAAGTGCACCATTGACATTCTCGACTGCCTTGCGCACCCCCTTGCCACCATACCGACTCCCACCATCACGAAGCTCTACTGCTTCGAATCTGCCCGTCGAGGCTCCTGAGGGAATGGTTGCTCTCCCTACAACTCCTGAGTCCAGGTGAACCTCGGCCTCCACAGTTGGATTGCCGCGGGAGTCAAGTACCTCCCTACCGACTACTCGTACTATCTCGCTCATCGGATTCACCTGCTTTCTATGTCAGTAATGAGACATTCTAAGTTCGTTCCGAACGATCAAACAGATCATTCATAGGATTAGCTGCGATTAGTTGACAATGTGGTTAATGTTACACACGTTTCGGTTATGGATGTGTGTATTAACCTGCCACTAGGACGATGAGCCTGACCTCTTTGAGGCGAGCGGCGAGACGAACAGTTATGGATGTGTGTATTAACCTGCTACTGGGAGGAGTGTGGACCTGGATCAAGCGATCAATCGAGAATGAATAAAGTATTCATGGTGTTGATTCACATTCTCTGTGGCTGCTGTGACTTCTCTTGGCCCTTTAGGGCCGAGCTTCCGGGTCTAACCAGAGGTGTTGACCGCGGCTACGCTGGTTTGCGGCAAGGCCCGCATATGGGACCGATACCTTATGCCAGCGGGAGCAGCCACAGCTCTGAACTACCCCGGGTTTGGTGCACACTTCCGTTTGAGGGAAGGATAGATCATGACCAAGAGATGGAACAAGGATGCCAACTGACACGTGTAGGTACATCCTATCTCGTATCCACCACCCTTGGTTCCCTTGCGCCAGCCGATCTCTACCTTGGATGGTGTCCCAAAGGACATAAAGTAGTAAGAAAGAGGGATGATAAGAGGTTGCCTAACTTGTTGTCGTCCTTGCCAAGC
>JAMDDE010000075.1 GCA_023489235.1 Actinomycetota bacterium
AATCTCATCAAGCAAGCAAAAACAAGCCCAATCATCCACCAGTTCCCCAGAACTAGACCAGTTGGTCACGGTGGCGTGAGGACGGCGATGTCAAGTAACTACCAACCGAGCGGATGGGTAGAAGCCCTGTCCGTAAGGGCGGGGAGGTTCACATTAAGGAATAAGAATTAAGAATATTAATTTTGTTATCTACAGAATCTAGGGCAGTGGCAGTAAATGGCTGTTTCCAGATATGTAAACATCACCTCGTGGGCCAGCAGGCTAGTCGGCTCTAGGTTAGCTAATTCGTTGTTGCCAGACAGCAATACCCTAAGCTTGTTCTTTCAAAGCACAATCAGAATACAGGTGAGGCAGACAGTGGTCATGGTAACCTGCCGTACTTTACGACCAGCAGAGAACTTCAGTTGCGAGGCCACCGGAAATCTTACTGGGATTGGGGCTCAACTCCGAAATGTCTGAGGTGGACCGCTTTCCGATCCTGGGCAAAGCCTGTATAGCGGTACCTCCTCCTGGTCCGGGAGTATGTTCAAGCTGTTGCTGTCCTATAGATGAGCGCTTCAGACTTTGCTGGAGTTGTGAAAGGATGAAGAATGTATTGCAAGATGAGCTTGTTCCCCTAACCCCTATTTCTCTTTCGACCAAATCAGGAGCTTTGCACGATATCCTTATCAAATAATCCTTATCAAATACAAGGGTACTTTACCTCTACTAGCGGAGTACAAGCAGGAACAGCTGGCAGAGTTGCTTGAGTTGTTCATGCACTATCACTTGAAATGCATTGCGCCTTCGGGATTCGATCTAATAGCAGTGGTGCCTTCTTCTCGCTCGCGAGTTGGTGTCCACCCTCTGGCAAGTACGCTAGCAAGGGTGCCGGGACTGGAAGATAAGCTTGCAGATGTACTCTCGGCTGGTTCTAGAAGTATCTCTAGGTCATCACCTATATCCAATGGGTACGAATGTGACCGTACCTTGGTGAATGGGCGTAGGGTTCTTGTTGTTGAGGATACGGTAACCAGCGGGGCACATTTGCAATCAGCCGTTGCTGCTCTTCAGGCTAGCGGCGCCAGGGCAGTTTACCCCTTGGTCATTGCCCGGCATGTAGATAGTCGTCGAACAGCTGTAAAAAGGGTATTGCACTGGGCCGACCTCCCCGAGAACCGCTGGAGGATCGATAGGTGCATGCATTGTGCTACCTGACAGATCAAGCACCCCGTAAATCCCTGGCTTATATCCATGGGAAGGAGGCCAGTGGCAGGCATGATCCCTATCGTTCCTTTCACCGAATACTAGAACTGATGGTGAATACTGGAACTGATGGTGTAGCTTGTTTAACTGTTTGCTATAGACATGAGAGGTAGGTAGAATACTTTCATGCCATACAATAGATGCCTCGTAGTAGGTATCGACATCTTGAACGAGCAGAGCGTTCTCCTTCTTACTTGAAGGCGAGCGTATTTACGCGCTCGCCTTGACCTCCTGAGCCAAATGGGCCAGGAGGTTTTTTATTGCTCCTCTTGATGAATGGGAGTGGGTGTATGGATACAGGATATAGACAATGTAAGGAAATATAAAAATATAAATCTGGAAGCAAAACAAAGAACAAGAGAAACAAGGGAACTGGAACAGAAAGGCTGGTCCTAATGGCAGAGAAAGTAGCAATATTTGACACTACGTTGCGGGATGGCGAACAATCGCCAGGCATCTCGTTGGATGTCAACGAGAAGCTTGAGATTGCTGAACAACTGGCACGATTGGGAGTCGATTGCATAGAGGCAGGCTTCCCGGTAGCTAGCATAGGGGATTTCGAAGCAGTTCAGGCAATTGCGCGTAACATTCACGGACCAGTTATTGTTGGGCTTTCGAGAACACACCTAGCTGATGTGGACAGGTGCTGGCAAGCTTTAGCGGATGCCGATCGTGCTCGCATACATGTATTCATATCCACGAGTCCGAGTCATCTCGAGCATATGCTTAAGATGACCTTTGAACAGGTTATAGAAGAGACCAAAGCGGCTGTCTCTCGAGCCAAGGAATACACTCAAGATGTCGAGTTCAGTCCCCAAGATGCCACAAGAACGCCAGTAGACTTCCTGTTGGAGGTTCTTCAGAAGGCGGTGGATTCTGGGGCCACTACCTTGAACATACCTGACACTGTTGGTTATGGAATGCCTTGGGAGTTTGGTGAACTTATTGCCACTGTGCGTAGAGAGGTATCCGGTAACTACCAGATCTCCACCCATTGCCACGATGATCTCGGATTGGCGGTGGCCAATAGCTTGAGTGGCGTGAAGGCTGGAGCTCGTCAAGTAGAGGTGTGTGTTAACGGTCTTGGTGAACGTGCCGGAAATGCCTCATTGGAGGAGGTAGTGATGGCTTTGAAGACGAGAGTCGATGAATTCGGTGACCTCTACACCGATGTTGCGACAGAGGAGCTTGCTCGTACGTCCAGACTGGTTTCCCGTTTGACCGGATATCCGATTCAGTACAACAAGGCAGTAGTTGGGAGGAATGCCTTTCTGCATGAATCAGGGATTCATCAGCATGGGGTGCTTGCTGACAGAGCTACCTATGAAATTATAGATGCGCCAAGCGTAGGCAGAGAGGGTCGTCAAATAGTGCTTGGCAAGCACTCAGGTAGACATGCTTTTTCGGATACCCTTTCCAAGATGGGCTACTCCATTTCGGGAGATCTGCTCAACTCTGCCTTCACCCGATTCAAAGAGTTGGCGGATAGGAAGGTGGAGATCACAGAGGCAGATCTGGAGGCGATAGTAGCTGAGGAGCTAGGTGCGTCTATCGATCCTGGCTACAATTTGGACTATCTAGAGGTAACCGGAGGTACGGACAAAGCTCCTACTGCTCGGGTCATAGTGAGTAGAGATGGTGTGAAACAGGAGGCAACTGCCAGCGGGGATGGCATGATAGATGCTGCATGTCAAGCAATAAGGGAAGCTACGGGCGTTGATGCTACGCTGACAGGATTCAATGTTTCCTCGGTTACCGGTGGTATAGATGCTTTGGGTGATGTGGTGATCCAACTGAGCTCCGGGGATCAGAAAGTATCTGGCAGGGGGCTGTCTACTGATGTCGTGGAGGCTTCGGCAAGGGCATATCTCAATGCAGTGAACAGAATTGTGCGGTTACGATCACGACAGGAGGAGCCAAGGCAACCGGTTACCGGCCCCTGAGAAATTTATCTTGTGCATAAGCAGGATCGAACAAGAAGCGGTAAACTTTTTGCATGCGCCGCCGATGGTTCTCGTCCAGAGCTTTGATGCTCCATCTGGCCCTTGTCATAGCTGTGCCTGGGTGTTTCGTAGCCGCGTGGTGGCAAGTGACCGTAGCTATGGCGGGGAATCCTCTTGGGTGGCTCTATGCAGTAGAGTGGCCTCTTTTTGCGGTTTTATCTGCAATTACTTGGTGGCAACTTATACATGAGGATAAGAATAACCTAGCTACTCGTGCAGCTTCGTTCATGCGTCTTCAAGACGAGGTAGCTCAGTGTTCATTGGCCGTGGCTGATCCAGTGCTCGAACTAGAAAAATCAGTTAAGGTAGCTGGCGATTCGATCAGTGGAGATGAGGACAGCTCGGGACAGTGGTATTCGGCGGAGAATCCCACTACTACCACAGACTCTCCCGGGTCTGTGCCTCTCTCCTTGGCCCGGGCAATGCTCATGGCTAAATGGGAACAGGAAGATGAGGAACTAGCCGCTTACAACAGCTACTTAGCCTCGCTCTCTTCCTCGGGTAAGTCTAAGACATGGACCAATCCGAGTGGAGAACCCATAGAGGAGTCCGTTAGGTGAACGGAGCTCTTTTGCGTTATCGAGTGATGGCTTACATAGTAGGGGTAGGGTTGATAGTTTTAACTTTTATTGGCATGCCGCTCCAGTATGCGGCAGGGAATCCTAGGGTTGTTGCGGTGGTGGGCCCAATTCATGGTTTCTTCTACATCGTTTATCTTGCCACCGCTTTGGATCTGGCCAGGAGGGCACGTTTCAGTCTGAAGCAATTAGCTGCTGTTGTTGGTGCTGGATTTCTACCCTTTCTAGCTTTTATTATTGAACGGCGGGTGACCAGACGAGTTAGGGAGCAGTTAGGCTCCTACAACACATCTGCTCTTTATTCTAGAGGAGCAGAGTTGGAGCGACCAGGTCTATAAGCGGCTATTGCTGCACCAAACAACAACACTGCTACACCGTAGGCACCTAACGGCGCTGCAGCAGCAGGACCGAATGCCGCTGCAGCAATTCCTGCTGCTATAGCGAAATCCCTCATTGTAACCGGTAGCATGATGGCGCGCCTCTTACTCCGTGGTAGTCGCAAAGAAAGTAATACCCCCAGCAGAGCTGAGCCTGCTAGGTAAGCGAGTAGGGCCACTGTTACTTGAAGGTATGCTCGATTGAGCACTACTTGGCTTGCAACTAGCCAAATCAGAACCAGGAGAGACAGTACGGCAGTGATACGAACCATGGCTAAACCAGTTTTCTCTAGATGCCATTTGATTTGAATACCTATCCCTATAAGCAAGGGAGCTCCTACTACCAAAGCCAAGTTGACTAGCAAAGAAGTTGACGATCCAGTCACGTGAGCGCCTTCTAGAACAAGGATTGGACCTGAGATGAAAACAGTCAAGACAGTGGTAAGTATGAGTATGGAGGCAGTGATTGCAGCTTCTCCTCCTGCCAGACTGCACAAAGCTACACTAGCCACTTCGGCTGGGGCAACGCCTGCAGCAAGGATTCCGTAGCGAAGATGGGGGGAAGTCACTAGTTGGGCTGACAGGAAGGATATTGCAGGTAATGCAATGCTGCTTCCTAATACAGTCAGTCCAATGCGCACCAAACTTGATTTGACGGCTACCAGTCGGTCTAGTTGTAACGATAGTCCTGTTGTTGCAACTAGTACTGCTAACGCTATCTCTACTCCCTGATGTGAAGCTACTACTCTCCCGGGCGAATGTAGTACGACCCCCAAGACTGCCACTGCCAGGACGAAGACAATGAAGAACCGCTCTAGCAGAGAGGCGTATCTTTCCACTGATCAAATAGATAGACTAGGGGTGTCGCAAGAAGGAGCCTGCAAGGTGAGCTCGTTCATTCTCACCTGTTTCCTGAAATTCCGTAGATCAAGGACGTCACCGGAAGGAGACTGCAGCGGCTGCACGGTGAAGAGCTTATCGGATGAAGACGCAGGATGACAAGGTTGGCATTAGCCAGTTGCCGTAGCCCAGACGAACACAGAGACATCTCGTTGTGATCCAATATCGCTTCCGTGGGCTCGTTCGACCCGCTCCAATCTTTCTATGAGCAGACCAGGTGGCAAGGACTCACGTAGCGAATTCTCCGTGTAAAGACGAGCTGGATCAGGGGGGCCATGGTGTCCAAGCATTTCCAAGTGATGGCCGATTATGAACATATGTCCACCATCCTTCAGTGCCTTACGCGCCATGCCGTAGAGTCGATGAGCATCTTCTGGAAGAGGATGTATGTTGGCTATAACTACTAAACCGTAACTTGTAGGTAATGGCTCATAGCTATAGAGGTCCGCCTGTATCAGTTCTATATGCACTCCCTCTGCTTCAGCTCGCCGAGCTGCCTCGGCTAGGCCAACCGAGGAGGCATCAACTCCAGTGACCTCGAATCCCTGTTTGGCCAGCCATAAGGCATTCCTTCCTGTACCGCATCCTAGGTCAAGTGCCTTACACGGAGGAATCGTTGAGGCTAGCTCCACTAATAGGGGATCTGGTTCTGTTGGCCATCCATGCTCTGCGAAGCGTTTGTCCCATGACCACTGCTCGTGTCCTTCGTGTTCGCTATGCGAGTGGTGTTCGTGATGATTCATTCTTGCCTTTCTCGATTACAAGTTGTTGAGGGTGCGAAACCTAGTCTGCCCGTCCTGTCTTTGTTTGTTCCCCCTATTTTTAACGGGTTATCAACGATCAGTTCACTGTGGTTATGACAGTAGTGTACACTACAATATATGTCATAATGCTTCAACGGGATGTCGAATAGTGAGTCAGTATTGGAACTGCTTGTGCTGTCAGATTATTCTTGGGTTGTAGAATTAAAAATATTGTATTGTAGTAATTTACTCATTTGCCAGGAGAGCCATCCCCGAAGAAGGATCTGGCATGGATAAAGTTGGCAGGACAGGCGAGTTAGATCATCCTGTACTTCTCCAAGAAGGTCTAGGTTTCCGCTTGGGTCGCTTGTCTAGAGCACTTCGAACTGCTTGGGCAAATACATTAGAGGATCTTAGTATTTCTCCACCACAAGCAGCCGTTCTTCGTGCCTTGAAAGAAAATCCAGGTAGTGGTATAAGGGCATTGGCTCGTACTTTGTCCAGCGACCCGATGAACGTCAAGCATGTAGTGGACGAACTTCAAAGACGTTCCCTTCTTGCCAGTGCCACTGAGCCAGGTACGAGAAGAACTAGGAAGTTGTACCTGAGCGAGGAAGGAGAGCGTCTTGCCGATCGAGTCAATGAGCGTATTCGGGCCCAGGAGGACTGGTTCGACCAAGTGTTGGGCACGTCCGGGAGCGAACAGCTAAGGTTGCTTGTGAGCGCACTTGAGTTGGCGCTCGGTGTTACTGAACGAGATGGAGACCGCAATCTTCGTCCATGAGGACGGGGAAGTCAACTCTCTTGTGAAAACATGAGGGAGAGGGTGGTGCTGCCATCCTCTGGGTGATTTCCCGCTATAGCCTGGTTGGGTGCATAGGTCGTTACGGGATCCAGGTAACAGTGGTACGCAACACGAAAAGGATTCATCCAGAATCAATAGAGCTAAAGTGACAAGGCTCAAAGCGCTAGCACGTCTCTCCATCGTAGGTGCAGTAGTGGTATTTCTGCTAGTAACCGGGCTTTTCTTGGTGGAGAGGAGGCATGGTGCCAGCAGCTCTGGAGGCTCTAACTCTTTTAGGAACTCAGCAGAGCCAGTATCGAAAGGCTCGTCTGTTGTTCCCAAGCAATCCTCTACCACTGCCAAGTCCTTCTCTAGACCTTCTGATCTCGATCACAGCCACACTTCCTCTACTCCAACTACTTACCAGATAGGGGAGACATCCTATACATTTGTCGACAGGTCGCGAACGGTCACCATAGACGGCGAAGTGGAGCCTTTAACTCTGCCAACCCGAGTTCTCTATCCAGAGGTAACTATTCGTGGTACCTTGCAACCGGCTAAAGGTCCTTTTCCCTTGATCGTCTTTGCTCCAGGATACCTACAGTGTCGTTCATCCTATGCTCCCCTTTTGGATCATTGGACAGCCGCTGGCTATGTTGTAGCAGCTATCCAATTCCCCTTGACCAACTGCCACGTCGTCGGAAAGCCAGAGGAGTGGGAGGTGATAAATCAACCAGCCGATATAGCCTTTGTGATCTCCTCCCTCCTTGCCAGGTCCAACTCCTCCTCGAGCAGAATTGCGTCTCTTATAGACCCATCCGAGATTGGGATTGCTGGCCACTCCGATGGCGGTGATACGGTGGCAGCGGTAGCGGCTAACACTTGTTGCCGTGACGAGCTGGTGAAGGCAGCAGTTGTTATGGCTGGATCAGAGTTGGCTTCCTATCCGGGCAGGTATTTTTCAGGAAAAACTCCCCCTATTTTATTCATACAAGGGAGTGCTGACAGGGTGAACGATCCACAAGACAGCCTCGAGATGTACGAAGAGGACAACCAAGGTCCCAAATGGTATCTTGACCTACTGGGTGCTGGTCACTTCCTGCCTTATGAGGGAGATGATCCACCAGAGCCTCTTGTTGCTGCGGTAAGTACGGATTTCTTTGATTTGTACTTGAAGGGAGATTCTGCAGCCGCTGCTCAAATGTATCATCTCGGTAATGAGGCAGGCGTGGCTCAGCTATTCTCTGCTTCAGAGGTTGGCTCGAGTGATGAGTATGGTGAACCAGAACAGTCTACTGAGCAAGCCCAACGGTAATCGGCATCCAGCCATGGCGAGATGCTTCATAGGTGGTTATCTCCTTCTCGAATCGAAGGGTGAGGTCGATGTCGTCCCAACCGTTGATGAATCGTTGACGAGATCGCTGGTCCAGCTCAAAGTTGCATTTGACTCCCTTTGCTGGCAGTTCAACGACTAAATTTTCTACGTCTATCGTAATTTCCACTGTTGGATCCTGGATTACCGCATCCATGATTACGGCTGCATCTGCAGCTTCAACTTTGACCGGGATCAAGCCTGCTTTTGTTGCATTGTTCCTGAAGATATCTCCGAAACTTGGTGCTACCACTGCTTTGAAGCCGTAGTCTTGTAGGGCCCACACTGCATGCTCTCTTGATGACCCAATGCCAAAGTTCTCTCCTGCTATGAGCACCTCTGCACCCGCGTATTGAGGTTGGTTGAGAACGAAATCTCGATCGTCACGCCACTCGGCGAACAATCCTGCCCCGAATCCAGTCCTTTCTACGCGTTTCAACCAGTCGCTAGGAATGATCTGATCGGTGTCCACGTTGGAGCGCTTTAGCGGAACAGCACGGGTGGTCAAAGAAGTTATAGCTTCCATTACCGTAGATCCAAGGGGGTTGAGAAAGTACCGGCAATCGCTGTAGCCGCAGCTACGGCAGGTGAGACTAAGTGAGTGCGTCCTCCTCTGCCTTGTCTTCCCTCGAAGTTCCTATTGGAGGTGGATGCAGAACGCTCTCCAGGAGCGAGCTTGTCTGGATTCATAGCTAAGCACATGGAACAACCAGGTTCTCTCCATTCAAATCCAGCTTCTGTCAACACTTTGTCCAACCCTTCCCTCTCTGCCTGCTCCTTGACTCTTCTTGAACCCGGTACGACTAGCGCTCTGACACCAGGGTGCACCTTTCTTCCTCTGACCACCTCGGCAGCTACCCGAAGATCCTCAATTCGTGAGTTGGTGCAGGAACCGATGAACACAGTATCAACGCGAATATCTCGAATTGGCGTTCCTGGGACAAGTCCCATGTAGTCAAGGGCACGTCGAGCTGCTTCTGCATCGGCAGCATCTAGGTATGACTCTGGGTTCGGGATGGATGAATCTATAGAGGTTACTTGTCCTGGATTGGTTCCCCAGGTTACTTGAGGGGTCAAGTGGGTTACGTCCAGGCTTACTTCCTTGTCGAAATGGGCACCTTCGTCAGTGGCCAGTTCCTTCCAGTAAGTAACAGCCTCTTCTGCCAAGGATCCCTTAGGGGATCCCGGGCGTCCATCGAGATAGGCAAAGGTGACTTCATCAGGAGCAATCATTCCTGCCCTAGCACCAGCTTCGATGCTCATATTGGCAATGGTCATCCGTCCTTCCATGGACATAGCGGTTATGGTAGAGCCACGATACTCGATGATATGACCTATTCCTCCTCCGGTACCTATAAGGCCAATCAAGGCTAGTATGATGTCTTTTGGATATACCCAATCAGGTAGTTGACCGTTTATATTGACGGCCATGGTGAGCGGGCGATATTGAGGCAGGGTTTGAGTAGCAAGGACGTGCTCCACTTCACTAGTACCTATGCCGAATGCAAGGGCTCCGAATGCACCGTGAGTGGACGTGTGGCTGTCGCCGCATACCACAGTCATGCCTGGCAATGTAACTCCAAGTTCAGGGCCTATGACATGGACGATTCCTTGATTGGGATGGCCCATGGGGAAGTAGGTGATCCCATTGTTTCGACAGTTGTTGGCTAACACTTCAAGCTGCTTTGCAGCTATCGGGTCTTCTATTTTGTCGATCCCGGGGTTGGTGGGAACGTTGTGATCAGCCGTGGCTATGGTCAGATCTGGCCTGCGAACCTTACGTCCGGCCAAACGCAGTCCTTCGAAGGCTTGAGGGGAAGTGACCTCGTGGATCAAGTGGAGATCTATGTACAGAAGATCTGGCTCGCCCTCTTCACTATGCACAACATGGGCATCCCAAATTTTCTCTGCCATGGTCTTCATAGGTATACCAACTTACTCTCTTTCTTCACGCTGTTCATGAAAGATTATTGCTGAAATCCTCTCCATGACTGGATGGAGCCAAGAGTTTGAGCTTGCATCTTGACTGTCTAATATTGCAAAGACGAGAGTACCCTCAGCCACCTGGTTCTATGTTCACTATCTCGACTTGGAGTTTTCCACTAGGAGCCTCGTAGGTGACGGTGTCTCCTATCCCTTTGTCCATCAATGCCTGTCCTAGGGGAGAAGCTGGAGATACGACCGTCACATCCTCTCGTTTCTCCTCGATTGAGCCGACAAGGAAACGTTGTATCTCGTCATCTCCCTCGTATTTCAAGCTTACTATGCTTCCCTGGGTTACACGATCGTGGTGGTCAGCTTGGTCTACAACTGTAGCGGAGGACAAGAGATGTTGAAGCTGGCGTATACGAGCCTCCATCTTTCCTTGAGCTTCCTTAGCTGCATGATAGTCGCCGTTCTCGGAAAGATCTCCAAGGGCTCGAGCAGCTTCAATTGCTCTAGCTATCTCCACTCTGCCTTTGCCGGTTAGCTCTTCGAGCTCTTCGCGTAAGCGTCTATAGGTTTCAGGCGTCAGGCTAACATCGGTCATGTTTATGAAATTAGCTTATTGCAGAGGCCCACTGTATCTCTCCCCCCTTCATCTCCGTTGAAATCCTCTGGCGACCATTCCTATCAAGTGCCATCTAGTGGCACCCGGCTAGTACGAACGGTCTTTACTAACCTGGAACCCCTTGATCCCACGTTTGCCGTTTTGGGTCTTATACTGTCCGAACAACAGAAGCCCTCACGCCTTGGTGGTTTATGGAGTTCCTCACGCTCGGCTTCGTGTTTGTAGGCGTGTTGTGCCTGGCAGCTCTCCACATCAGCAGGAAAGCCTGCTTCTTTGATGCTCTGCTCGGATGTGGTCACACCTGGACTTGTCTGCACCCTGCGCCTGGCTCGATAGCCAAATGCCCTTCTGGCGAGCACAACCGCGGCTGCGCTGTGCCCGGAGACCTTGTGGTGCTTGGTAGAGATGGGGGACTGCCAGTATTGTTTTCCCCAAATTGATGAATATGCAGCAGGAACACCAACAACCACTATGCTGTGCCTAGCTATCATTGGAATCAGATGATCACGAAATTTAGCTGTGGGGATACCACAGACTATCTTTCTGAACCAGGGAGTAGATGCTTGTTTTTCTCGGCCACTTGCACGCATATCCTCAAAACCAAGGTTCTCGACCACTATTGCTTTACAGCCGTAGCGCTCAGCGAGACCGATGACATCCACGATAACTTGGCGAAGGTGCCCATCCATGGTTGAGGAGTTTTCGACCCTTTCTCCTGTTTTCTAGCGATGATGGTATACATTCTTCCTACTGGATTCTCCAAAGATACTGGATTGGGCTGTAAAGCTGCACTCGTCTCGGTTATACAGCCTCCCATCCAAGGTCTTAGAGGCCCCACTGTCCAGATGTACATATTCACTTATTGCCCTGTGATTAGGTCGGCTTGACTATAGAGAGCTCATGTAGGAAACTAAAGATGTCATGAATGCGAAAGCAAGTGAGTCCATGAGCAGTTTGAGGAGCGGTACGGCTTTCGCGTCCATCATCATTTTTATCGAATAAGGCACTCACCTGATCGGTGTGTGCCTAGTAAGCCGTCCACATTAGTGGGCGGTTTTTCGTTATGAGGGGAGACTCATAGTGAGGTCCAGTAAATGACTAGGCTGTCCAAAGTGACAGGTGGAGCTAGAAACCGCCTTGACGACTACCTACCTGGCAGCGTGGATAAGTCGTTCGGTCGTATTGGTGAAGACGTTAGGGATGTCGAACGTGAACTCAGCTGAGAAGAGGCGCTACAAAGTAGCCATCATAGGTGGGGATGGTATTGGGCCAGAGGTGTTGAGTGAAGCTGTCAAGGTAGTCAAAGCCTCTGGGGTTGCCATCGAGACAGTGGAGTATGATCTTGGGGCAGGTAGATACATACGTACCGGTGAGGTTCTGCCCGAGAGTGTTCTGGCTGAGCTGAGAGGGATGGATGCAATCCTCCTGGGCGCTGTTGGTCCTCCTGTGGGGTCTGGAGAGGTCCCACCAGGACTGCTTGAACGAGGGCTCCTGCTCAAGTTGCGCTTTGATCTGGACTTATACATAAACTTACGTCCTTTTACAGCTACTCCAGATGCTATTGCCCATGATGCTGATTTCGTAGTGGTCAGGGAGAACACGGAGGGATCTTACGCGGGAGAAGGAGGGACTCTACGAAAAGGAACCAAGCAAGAAGTGGCCACCCAAGGATCGGTAAACACCCGTTTTGGGGTGGAACGTTGCATAAGATTTGCTTATGAACTGGCAAGTCGAAGACCTCGTAAACATCTGACCTTGGTTCACAAAACCAATGTACTAACTTATGCAGGTGATTTGTGGTTGAGAGTCTTTTCTGAGGTATCCAAAGAATTCCCTGAAGTATCCACCGATTACAACCATGTAGATGCTGCCTGCATCTACATGGTGGAAAGTCCTACTCGTTATGATGTGGTGGTCACGGATAACCTTTTTGGGGACATCATAACCGACTTGGCTGGTGCCGTATGCGGAGGAATTGGCTTTGCGGCCTCAGCTAATCTCAACCCTGCGAGAACCGGCCCATCCCTGTTCGAGCCAGTGCATGGTGCCGCTTGGGACATCGTGGGAACGGGCAAGGCTAATCCATTAGCTGCCATTCGTTCGGCAGCTATGATGCTCGAGTATTTGGGGGAAGAAGATGCAGCAAATAGGGTCACCAAAGCAGTGTTGTCTTACACTGCTTCCCAATCTGAAGGTTTGAGCACCGCTGAGATTGGCGATGCGATAGTAGAGAGGTTGTAGACATGCCAGTTGAAGAAAGCAAGAAAATTTGGATGAATGGACAATTGGTTGATTGGTGGGATGCCAAGATCCACCTCTTGACCCATGCCCTTCACTATGGTACAGGGGTCTTCGAAGGTATCCGAGCTTATCCTACTGCCAATGGTCCAGCTGTTTTCCGCTTAGCTGAGCACATGGATCGTTTGCGTAACTCGGCCAAGATCTACCTCATAGATGTTCCTTATTCTACTGAAGAGTTGGTGGAGGCTACCAGGCAGATGTTGGTGGTCAATGAGCTGGCTTCTGGATATATACGTCCCATAGTTTACCTGGGCTATGGAGAGATGGGGCTCAACCCTTTACCTTGCAAGGTCGATGTAGCCATTGCTGCTTGGCCCTGGGGGAGCTATCTGGGAGATGAAGGTGTGAGAAATGGCATCCGTATGAAGATAAGCTCCTGGCAACGGCCTGATCCAAACGCCACACCTCCTGCCTCCAAGAACACGGGCATGTATGTCAACTCGGCGATGGCCAAAGTAGAGGCACTCAAATCCGGTTACGACGAAGCTATAATGCTCTCTCCCCAGGGATATGTAAGTGAGTGCACCGGGGAGAATATCTTTGTTGTACGCAACGGGGTGCTGATCACACCGCCTGTATCGGCAGGAGCTCTGGAAGGGCTTACTCGTCACTCTATCATGACCATCGCCAAGGACCAAGGGTATGAGGTCAAGGAGGGCAATCTGCTGAGGAGCGATCTCTACACTGCTGATGAGGCTTTCATCTGTGGCACAGCTGCTGAGGTGGTTCCTGTGCAATCCGTCGATGATCGAATAGTTGGAGAGGGCAAGCCCGGCCCGATAACCAAGGAACTTCAGTCCATTTACTTCGCTACTGTCCGGGGCGAGGTGGATCGGTACAAAGATTGGCTCTTTTATGTCTACTGAGTTTTCCGTAGATGACCTGAGCGCTGTTGCTGAAGTCCCTAAGGTTTTACCAGCAGCAGTGGATATATTCGATACCACTTTACGGGATGGTAGCCAGCAAGAAGGACTGTCGTTGACCGTAGACGACAAGTTGCGTGTAGCAGAGCAACTCGACTATCTGGGTGTCAGCTATATAGAAGGTGGTTGGCCTGGGGCAAATCCAAAGGATGACGAGTTTTTCGTTCGTGCATCCAAAGAGCTCAACCTCGATACGGCAACCTTGGTTGCTTTTGGTTCCACTCGTAGAGCAGACACATCTGTAGAAGAGGATGGTACGTTGAGGAATCTGCTCAATGCTGGAGTGGAGGTAGTTTGTATCGTAGGCAAGTCCTGGGATCGTCATGTTACCGAGGCTCTGCGAACATCACTTGACGAGGCTCTGGCAATGACAGAAGAGTCGGTTGCGTACTTGTGTTCACAGGGATTACGGGTTTTCTTTGATGCGGAACACTTTTTTGATGGATTTCGTGCCAATCCGGACTTTGCCATGAGAGTACTGCGCGCAGCAGAAGATGGTGGGGCTGAAGTCCTCGTGCTATGTGACACCAATGGAGGTACTCTTCCCGATGAGGTAGGTAGGGTGGTAGCTGCAGTCAAGCGGCTGACGCGGGCCGAAATTGGGGTGCACATGCACAACGATTCAGGGTGTGCAGTAGCAAGTTCTTTGATGGCAGTACGCATGGGTGCTACTCAGGTACAAGGTTGCATCAATGGTTACGGAGAACGTACGGGTAATGCCGATCTCACCTCTGTGATACCGAATTTGTCCTTGAAGATGGGGGTGAGAACCATTCCATCGGATCGACTAGAGCGTTTGACCTCCGTATCCCATCACGTTGCCGAACTGGTCAACTCATCGCTCAGCCCGCAGAAGCCCTATGTCGGTACTGCTTCCTTTGCACACAAGGCTGGGCTTCATGTCAGCGCTATTGCTCGCAAGCACGACTTGTACGAACACATTGATCCGGCACTTGTCGGTAACGGGAGCAGAGTATTGGTGAGCGAGCTGTCCGGTCGTTCTACCATCGTTATGAAAGCAAAGGAGCTAGGACTCGAGCTAAGTTCAGATGCAGTGAGCAGGGTGCTCGACTCTCTCAAGCGATTGGAGTATGAGGGATACCACTTCGAGGTGGCTGATGGATCTCTCGAGCTTTTGCTTCGTAAAGCCACTGGGTGGGAGCAGAACTTTTTCGAGCTGGAGTCCTATAGGGTCATTACCGATCGCCTGGGTAGGGTAGAGACAGAGGCAACCGTCAAAGTGTATGTCGGCGGCGAGAGAGTAGTTGCCACCGCTGAAGGGAATGGACCTGTCAATGCTTTGGATGCCGCTTTGCGGCGAGCGATAGGAGGATACTACCCAGTGCTTTCATCGATTAGGCTGACCGACTACCGGGTGAGAGTGCTCGATACTTCCAAAGGGACCGGTGCAGTGACCAGAGTCTTGGTAGACTCATCCGATGGTGAGCATACCTGGTCCACTATTGGGGTTTCCGAGAACGTAATCGAGGCCTCTTGGGAAGCGCTTTCGGATTCCATCGTATGTGGGCTCTTACGTTCCAGCGAGCTAGGCTGTGGTAAGTAACGGTGAGAACAGCATATAGTTGCGGGTAGTTCGTACAAGACAGATAGGCAGTTTCTCTAAAAGTTGCATGAAGGGTAGCTTCAATGACTCAACCAACTTATGCTCCATTGAGTTTTTTTGACGAGGTTAGACCAGCTAGAACTTTGCATCCGCCACGCCGTTGGTACAGGAAGCGCCCGAGCGAGCTCGATCTCCCCTATGACTATCCGGTGGGCAAGCCATTTGGCGCTCCTGGTCCAGATCAAGGATATGCCTGGAAGTTAGCGGAAGCATTTCGAGAGAGACTTGTTGTGGAGGCAGGGGAGAACCCATCCGATGTATTAGCCGGGTGCGTAGCCATTGCTTCTGAACGTGCTGGGATTCATGGTCGTGCACCTCATAGTGGCGATATAGAAGTAGCCTTGGCCCTATGGGGTTACTTGGACAAAGCACCCTCTGACCTCGTTGAGTATCGTCGTGATCTCTTTAGAGGAGTATCCCATGACTATTGGAGGCTGCGAGAGCTAGTAGCAAAAGTACCTCTTGCCACCTTGCGCCTGTCGGTCAAAGAAGTGGTATCTGGATCAGCCCAGTGGAAACAGTTATTGTCAGTTAAGTAGATCGGCAGCGGAGGAGGCAGCTTAAAAGTGGCTTTCTTACTAGCAGAGGAACAAGAAGAGTTTCGCTCTAGCATTCGAAGATTTTGTGAGGAAAAGATTGCTCCCCATGCAGCTAAGGCTGACAGAGAGGCTGCTTATCCTTGGGAAAGTTTCAAGGAATCAGTCAAGATGGGACTTCCTGCTTTGGGGATACCCGAGGAGTATGGAGGGGCCGGAGCAGATAGGGTTACCCAAGCAATTATGGCAGAGGAAGTTGCCAGGGTTTGTGCTTCGACCTGCGTGACGCTCCTCATCTCTCAACTCGGTATGGAACCAGTGAAGAACTGGGGTTCTGAGGAGTTGAAGAAGCGATATTTGCCACCGGTTGCCAGTGGAGAAGCCCAGGCTAGCTACTGCTTATCCGAAGCTGATGCTGGATCGGATGTGGCATCCATGAAGACCAAGGCAGTACGGGACGGAGATTATTACATCATTTCCGGCACCAAGTACTGGATCACCAATGCAGGAATATCGGATACATATACAGTTTTTGCCAAAACCGATCCTCAAGGAGGGCATAGGGGCATATCCTGTTTTGTGGTCGAAGCAGATTGGGGAGTGCAAGTTACCAAGTTGGAAGACAAACTTGGACTGAGAGGTAGCCCAACAGGTGAGGTGCTCTTCGATGAGGTTCGAGTTCCTGCCTCCAATATGGTTGGCAAGGAGGGGCAAGGATTTTTTATTGCCATGCACACACTGGACAGGACGCGTCCGATGATAGGCGCTCAGGCAGTAGGTATTGCCCAGGGAGCGCTGGACTATGCGACTTCTTACATGCGAGAGCGCCATGCTTTTGGACGACCTATTGCGGAGTTCCAAGGGTTGCAGTTTATGGTTGCCGATATGGCTATGCGCATAGAAGCAGCTAGAGGACTTGTCTACCGTGCGTGTTCGATCATTGATGCTGGAGATCCGAATGGACAGCTAAGCTCCATGGGGGCAATGGCCAAGTGTATGGCTTCAGATGTGGCCATGGATGTAACTACAGATGCAGTGCAACTTCTAGGTGGTTATGGCTATACCAAGGACTTCCCTGTAGAGCGCTTTATGCGAGATGCCAAGATAACTCAGATCTATGAGGGTACGAACCAAATCCAACGCTTGGTTATTGCACGTAAAGTACTCCAATCCTGAACGGAATGCCTGGAAGTGAACGGAATGCCTGGAAGTGTGGAAACTTTCTTGAAGTTGCAAGAAGATCCTGGGCATTCTTCGTGCATGATACGATGAAGATGAACGATAAAGATAAATAATATGGTTAGCTGTAAAGATCGTTGCGTAGCTTGTGGTAAGGGCGTAAATGACTCGTACTTAGTGCAGCCGTTCTGTTGTGAACAAAGGGCGTAGATTAGGTTGTCGATTCTTGATATCCTTCTTGAGCTTCAGTCAAACGATCTTGCTATTGATCAACTTCAGTATCGTCGAGATAACCTGCCTCAGCGCATCGAGTTGCATTCAATCTTGGAACAACTCAACAATGCAACTGAAGAACTGGCCAGCTTGATGGCGAAACGGGCGGCCCTGGTTGATAAGGAGGACGAGCTTCAGAGGAGATCTGTTTCACTGGGTGATCGCATAAAGGTACTGGAAACCAAGCTCTACAGCGGTGAAGTTGCTGCACCAAGGGAACTACAAGCAATGGCTGAAGAAGTTGCCTCGCTGCGAGCACACCGTTCCGAGTTGGACGACGAGACTTTAGTGCTCATGGAGGAGGTTGATCCCATCGAGGCCCAGATAGATGCGGTTCGACATCGCATAGCTGAGCTTTCGGCTGTGGTAGCGGAGTTGGAAGCGAACATCGCCTCCGAGGAGAAAGAGCTAGATGCACAAATTGCTGTTCATCAAGCCAGTAGGAATGCCCAAGCTATCACTATTCCCTCGGATTTGCTTGTTCGTTACGAAAACCTACGATCCCGACTCGGTGGTGAAGGAGTGGCATTGCTAGTCAATGGCTCATGTAGCGGATGCCATCTTAAGCTACCCTCTGTGGAGCTGGAACGGATACGCAAAGCCCCATTGGATGCGTTGATCACCTGTGAACAGTGCGGACGTATATTGATTCGCCGTTCCGCATCGGATCTGTGAACCTTGTTCGCACAACTGGGATCATGGACCCACCGCTGCAGTTGTGGGCCATGATCCCAGTGCTGATACGAGCCTCTATACGCCACGTCCCTTGGGAACCGTGAACCAATAAGCACGGTTGAATCCCCACTTGGCGCCGTGCCATACCACTGATGGACGTGGTGGCTTAGGAGGATTATCGTAGTCAAAGACCAGGATGGTGGCTTGATGGTTGCCCGTTTCCAGGAAGCAAGTTACTTTGCCACCATACCGTGATCTCTTTGGATGCGGAACCCTTCCTTCTACTGCCGCCGCTATTTGCTCCACTATGACCGGAGCTTCGAAATGGGCGGTAGATCCACTCTTGGATATGGGCAAGTTGGTCGCGTCACCAATAGCAAATACATCTTCTTGCTCCTCTACTCGCAAGGTCTTTGGATCAGTGGGTAACCAACCAGCACTGTCGGTGATTCCAGAGGTCAAGAGTGCATCTGCACCACTGTGCGGCGGTACCAAGACGGCAAGGTCATAAGAGTACACCTCATCTTCAAGAGTATGCACCTCATGGTTGGACGGGTCCACTGTATCTATGTTCACGAAAGTATTCAGTTCTATGCCTCTTTTGGCAAACATAGGAGCTACGAGAGCTGATGCTGACTCTATCGTGAACGCTCTGTTCAATGGCGACAGGAACTTGATGGTGGTTTTGTCCCTGACGCCCTTTTTACGGAGATATTCCTCTACCAGGAATGCAAACTCTACTGGTGCAGGGGGGCACTTGTAAGGCATCCCTGCCACCCCTATTACCAGGGTTCCTCCTTTGAAGGTGCGAAGGGCCTCTCTCAACCTTTCCGCTTCCGTAAGCGAGTAGAAGCTATAAGCTCCCTCTTTCAAGCCGGAGACTCCCTCATAGTTCGGGCGGGATCCTGTGGCGATCACCAAGTAGTCATAGTTCAGTGCACCACCAAGTTCAAGATTCACCTTTCGGCTGGAGGTATCGATCTTGGCCACTTTGTCGATGATGATCTCGACATTTTCTGGCAGCAAGGAGCGCAAGTCCCTTGACAGCCATCCAGCATTAGCTTGGTCCAACGCTATATAAAGAAAACCGGGCTGATAGAGGTGCTGTCCTGTGGCGTCTACGACACGAATTCGTGCACTGCCTGCGGGAAGCTTCTTCGCCAATAAATTAGCAGTTAGAGCACCCCCCACCCCTCCTCCTAAGATAACGATTTCGGCCGGCATAGCTACTCACCTCGCTTTACGGGCCACGAAGCGAGTGTAACCTGCTTCATCTTCCACGGCCACCAGTTCATGCTTGGCCTTCTCTATCCATGCCGGAATGTCGGTACGGGAACCGGGGTCCTTGGATAGAACGGCTACCGTATCTCCGACATTGGCTTCGCGAATACCTCTGATCATCTCCATGAGCGGTCCAGGGCAGAACGACCCTCTTGCATCTATCTCTTTAGTGGCTTCAACACCCATTTTGCGACCTCCTTAGTCCTAGTTAATATTTAGCCTTCAAATTCCTTGACTCGAATGAACCTCAAATGAACAGGATGCTACCGCCTTCAGCTATCCCTATGAACGTGCCAACCCCTAATACATCATCCACCATTGGATCCAGATCTGATTGTTGAAGATCCATTAGATCCATGGTCATGGCGCAAGCATGAATCTTGACGTCACCTATGTCCTTGGCCATCCCAAGGACCTCATACCATGGTTGAACCCCTTTTTTCACCATGAGATCACGCACTTGTTCCCCCGCTGTGCCGTACTCTGGACTAATTGGCATAGGCGTAGAGATGAGCTCCTTCCTGAAGGCGTTCAGGCCCCAGAAGGTTAGGAAAACATGAGTCTCCACCCCCATGGCAGCAGCACCGGAAACCATCGTTGCTAAAGCCTGTAACTTGTCTGCTGTACCGGAGAACGCTACGAATGACATCTTCTCAGCCATGCTTGCCTCCTAAGGCTTAGTTATGTTTGCTTTTATCAAGTGCTCGACAGCAAGCTTCGCGCTTGATGGGACTCTATTCAACAAGAGCACCCTATCTTGCTGCAGCATCAGTCTCACGCTTCTCCTGCCTCTTGCTGACTTTGCACCTTCTTTTGTTATGATTATGTGCTATAGCCGCTTTGTCGTCCACCGTCAAACTACTGAGCATACGTGAGCAATTTCACTGCCAAGATACCCCATAGGGTATAGTTTTCCCTGGGACATACTCTCTTGGAACAGATATGTAGACATATGGATAGATATATAGGCTCATCTAGTGCGGGATATCGGGATACATAGACATATCTAGTGCGGGCGAGGAGTGAAAGCATGTAATGTTAGCTTGATGAGCTACACAGTATCGGAGACGCTGACCCCCCCTGGATATCCCACAGAATTCGAAGCCGATGTCGTGCTCAGTGATGGTGGAACGGTTCACATCAGACCGATAAGGCCTGACGACATGGAGGCCATTCGAACCCTTCACGAGAGTCTCTCGGATGAGACCATCTACATGAGGTTCTTCACCCCTCACCCAACTCTTAGCGATGCGGAGTTGGAACACTTCACTCACGTGGACTATGTGGATAGGTTTGCCCTAGTGGCAGTGCTTGACGACGCTATTATAGCTGTAGCTCGTTATGACCGATTAGTGGGCTCCACCGAGGCAGAGGCGGCGTTCTTAGTGGCCGATGCGCATCAGGGTCGTGGGATAGGAACTATCATGCTGGAGTATCTGGCTGCTGCAGCTCGTACACGAGGGGTGAGCAAGTTCATAGCCGATACCCTGCCTACCAATCGCAAGATGCTTGCTGTGTTCACAGGCGCTGGTTTTGAAGAGACCACCACCTTTGCCGATGGGGTGGTAAGTGTGAGCTTCCCTATCCAATCCACCCCAGCTTCCTTGGCTGCTGCCAGAGAACGAGACAGGATAGCAACTCGTCGTTCTATCATGCGCTTGCTTCGCCCCAGCTCTATAGCGGTGGTGGGGGCAAGTCGTACTCCTGGGACTATTGGTCACGAAATATTCCGAAATTTGTTAGCAGGCGAGTTCACAGGGCCAGTGTATCCGGTCAACCCTGTAGCAAAGCATGTGGCGGGAGTTCGAGCTTATGCGAACATCATGGATATTCCCGACGAGGTGGACCTGGCTATTATCACGGTACCTGCGGCGTTGGTTGCTGAGGTGATAGAGGATTGCGGCAAGAAGAAAGTGGGTGGCCTTGTGGTCATCTCCGCAGGATTTGCTGAGACAGGGCCAGAGGGAGCTGCTGTTGAGCGTCATCTAGTGCGTCGTGCTCACATTCATGGTATGCGACTGGTGGGTCCTAACTGCATGGGAGTGATCAATACTTCTCCGGATATCTCCATGAATGCTACCTTTGCTCCAGATCCACCTACCAGAGGAAGAGTTGGTTTTTCATCCCAGTCTGGAGGCTTGGGCATAGCCATCCTCGGCGAAGCAACTGGACGCGGTATTGGCGTATCCAGCTTTGTGTCCATGGGCAACAAAGCTGATGTAAGTGGGAATGACCTACTTGCTTACTGGGAAGATGACCCTGACACTGATGTAATTCTCTTATATCTGGAGTCGTTCGGGAATCCACGGGTCTTTTCTACGCTGGCCAGGCGCATCTCGCGGAACAAGCCTATTGTGACCGTCAAAGCTGGACGTACCTCTGCAGGTACTAGAGGAGCTAGTTCGCATACCGCGGCTTTGGCAACCCCAGATGTAGCGGTTGATGCTCTTTTCAAGCAAGCGGGGGTTATTAGGGTTGATACATTACAAGAGCTGTTCGATGTGGCTGAGCTCTTGGTCAATCAGCCCTTGCCTGCTGGCCGTCGCGTGGCCATCTTGGGCAATGCAGGTGGTCCTGGTGTTCTGTGCAGTGATGCCTGTGAAGGCCATGGGTTGGAGGTCCCCGAACTATCCGAGCGAACTCAAAATGTGCTGCGAACCTTCCTCCCTGAAGAGGCTGCTGTGAGGAACCCTGTCGATATGGTGGCTTCTGCCAGCGCTGACGACTACAAGAAAGCACTCGAGGTTCTCCTGGCAGATGAAGTAGTGGATGCAGTCATTGTCATCTTCACGCCTCCTTTGGTCACCCAAGCAGGAGATGTGGCCAAGGCAATTGCAGAGGTGGCTGCTGGAGCCAAGAAGCCAGTACTGGCCAACTTCTTGAGTGCACACGGAGCGTTGGAGGCACTGCGAGGTACTGCTCGTTCCATACCCTGGTATCCCTATCCAGAACTAGCGGCTCAGGCGCTTGCTCGGGTGTCTGCTTATGCAGAGTGGCGAAGAGCCCCTGAAGGTACAGTACCAACCATAGAAGGAATAGATAAAGAAGGCGCAGCTAAGTTAATTGCGGAAGAGTTGGCTCACCACCCGGAAGGAAGTTGGCTGGCATTCCCTAAAGTGTCTCAACTGCTTGCTTGCTATGGGATCTCCGTGGTTTCGACTATACGCGTAAGCAATGTAGAAGAGGCAGAAGAAGCTGCTCAACGAATTGGGTATCCGGTGGTGTTGAAGGTGGACTCCGAAGAGATAGTTCATAAAAGCGATGTAGGTGGAGTAGCTGTTCACCTGGAAAGCCCCGAGGAGCTTTCTCAAGCCTACTCTGAAATGACTGCCAAGCTGGGCTCAGCCATGGAGAAGGCCATAGTTCAGCATATGGTCGATGGAGTCGAAGTTATCGTAGGGGCGGTTCAGGATCCCTCGTTCGGTCCTCTGGTCATGTTCGGAACCGGGGGAGTGTCAGTCGAGTTGTTGGGGGATCGAGCATTCTCTCTGCTTCCGCTTACTGATTTAGATGTGCACAACTTGGTACGCTCTACTCGTGGTTCTCCCTTGCTGTTCGGCTATAGAGGATCACCCCCTTGTGATGTGGACAAACTTGAAGAGATGATCCACAGGTTTGGACGCATGGTGGAGGATATGCCTGAGCTATTGGAGGCTGACCTGAATCCCGTTATGGTATCCAAGGATCGGGTAGCAGTAGTTGATGCCAAGATTCGCTTGGGTCCTCCTCCTGTCCGAGCCGATTTAGAAATTCGCAGGTTGAAGTGAGCTGCTGAGAGTCATCTGGCATAAAGACCTCAATGATGCAAGTATATCTTTGTGACGGATAATTCTGCTGATCCAACCTATCTCGATAGCGAAGGCTCCAGTGAATCTACTGAGCCAGGCAAGCAGTATCGCATAGTTGTAGGAGTGGACGACTCAGCCTGTGCCAGGAATGCCTTGTCGTGGGCTTGCGAAGAGGCCAGATTACGTGGTGCTGAGCTACGCATCGTTCATGCGTGGAGCTATCCTTCTTGGGCAACAGGGTATTTCGTTAGTCCAGTGGAGATAGATCAAGCGGAGGAGTGGGCCAAGGAGAGTTTGGACTCCGTCCTTGCTGATTCTCGAGAGCAGTTGATCGGGCTTTCCGCAGAGAGCATCTTGGTTGAAGGTCCAGCAGCCAAAGTTCTCATTGACGAGTCGAAGGATGCAGATCTTCTGGTAGTAGGTTCTCGGGGCAGGGGAGGGTTCAGCGGTTTGTTGTTGGGTTCGGTAAGCCAGTATGTGGCACACCATTGCAGCTGTCCCGTAGTCATTGTCAGGAACATACCTGATCATCAACATGTTTGATAAGACATGTGACTAGTTGTTCGAGCGACTCATCGAGCGTAGTGTAGCGAGTCGATCTATAGGCGGGGTTCTGTCCGCTCCACTAGAGAGCGGGGTGGCCATCCATCTAAGCGGCCTACCCGAGGGTTGCCTTCCATATAGGAAAGCTGGACGGGCAGCCCATACCCTCTGTCTGGCCTTGCTCCGGGTGGGGTTTACCTAGCCGGTTGAGTCACCCCAACCGCTGGTGCGCTCTTACCGCACCGTTTCACCCTTACCTGTACGCTATGCGCCATCGGCGGTATACTTTCTGTGGCACTGTCCTTCGGGTCGCCCCGACTGGCGGTTAGCCAGCACCCTGCCCTATGGAGCCCCGACCTTCCTCAGCAGATGCCCATGAAGAACTCTGCCGCGGCCACCCGATCGGCTCGCTACACAACATATATCTTTACTTACCTATTCATTCTACTGTGCCACGGTCTTCGTGCATAGCTTGCTTTGTCGATCGTGGAATTGGAATCATTGTTGTGGAGCTATCTTTTTGGCCACTGGTTTGCTTATCACTGATCTTACTCTTTGGCAAGATCGATCCCCTTTGTCTCAGGTATGTATCGCCAGACGATCCACATGGCTGGCACTGCCAAGAGAGCAAGGAGGCTCACACTGTTTCCTACGTTTCCAATTAATCCAGTAGGTTGGGCGAGTACACCCACGATAGCTGGGCCAAGCAATGAACCGGTGTTGGCAAAGCCATTTCTGATCCACGCCGATGCCTGAGCTCTCACCTCCGTAGGGAATAGCTCTGTTGCAAAAGCTGATAGCACAGGGCCGATACCTAGTCCAAAACCAGCAGCGAGAACTAGTGCAATTAAGATAAATATAGAGCCGTGTAACTGGAAAACGGCTACCCCGCTAACTACACTGCCGGCAACGAAGAGTATCGCTGTTGGTTTACGCCCGAACCTTTCCATGCTGCGACCGCATAGGTAGTAGCCGGCCATACTGACAGCCGCAGCAATGGCGAAGAAGGTACTTGCCTCTGTAGATGGGAAATGTCGTTCCCGCTCAGCATAGAAAGCCCACCAACCTATGGCTGCTGTGGCTGGGAGGGTCTGTAGAAACGAGATTAACCCTACTAATATAATATACTTTTTTGTTTGGCCGTGCCATGCTTCGAACATCACTTTAGACCACGCAGACAATACCGAAGTTAGCTCTTGCTTCCCGCTCTTCTTGGAGTACCCGGGAATTGCCTGGTCTTTTGGAAGATCGTGAGGTTTTTCAGGGATTGGATCATGAGATTTTGCGGACAGGTGCAGTATTGCCATGCTCGGCTCGTCCATGCTCGGCTCGTCCATGTTCGGCTCACTCAGGGGAGCTACAGCTCCCTGCTTCTCCAGTGAGGTAGCTAGTTGTTGACTAGAATATCGTTCATCCTGTCGCGAGGCTTGTTCCTTCTGTCGCGAAGCCAGGAACACTCTGCTCTCACGCATCCAGTGTCTTCCTACAGAGACGACCAACAACGGTACGATCCCTACGAGGTAGAAGCTTCGCCATCCGAGGTCGGTGTGTTGTAGCCCTGATGCACCTAACAAACCAGCGAATATTCCTCCCAGGGGACCGAAGAGGAGCAATCGGGCAAGAGCACGACCCCGTTTTTCTTCAGGGAATTCCTCCACCACCATTAGAACTGCAGCTCCGAACTCAGTACCTATGAATAGCTGAGCGCCGAATTGCAAAGAGGCGTAGGAGTAGATATTGAACGATGCAGCAGTGGCACCAGTGAACAATGTGTACCCTACGATTGACCACAGGAGGATGCGGCGACGTCCTACCTTATCGGCAAAGCGTATGACGAAGTACGAAGCGAACTGGCCTGCTTGGATGGGAATGTTCATTAATCCCAAAGTGGCGACTGAGACATGGAAGGTACTCTGGATCTCGGGGAGGAGCAAAGCACGTAGTTCAGCATCAAAGCTGTTGAACAAAGCAGCAGGAAGCAAGAGCAACATGAGCAGACGTAGATAACCAACTGAGCGCTCTGGCTCAAGGGGGCCTAGCGCCTCATCTACTGAGCTCACATCATGCGATGCTATATCAACTGAGATCGATCGAGTGACCGCGTAAGATCAACTGGCTAACAAAAGCCCCAAGACTAATCCCCTGAGGCTAATTAGATTAAAATGGTTCCCCGTCCCAGTCAATCAACTCGTCTTCGGGAGGGTAGTCATTGTCGAAGCCGTTGTGGGGAGGTTCGAGATACTCATAAGCGGGTTCACTCTCATACCCGGAACCTTGCTCGACAGCTTCATGGCTGGAGAGTGGTTCCTTGCCCACTGACTCCAAGCGCGGAACAAGTTCATTCACTTTGGCCTTGGTTCGCTTGAGCCTGTCTTCTAGCTCCTTGATGATCTCGGTGGCACGTTCCAGGTAATCTACCAACTTGTCTATATCGACGAAGCCATCTTCCAGCTTGGTCACTATAGCGTTTAGTTCGGCCGTGGCCTCTTCGTAGCTTAATTCTGTAGCAGGACGTCTCTGTAGCCGGCTACCTTGACCGTTTCGTTCGTTCTTTTCGTTAGGGGTCAAATGCCATCCTTTCTTCTTGCCCATCTTGCATGAAAGTGGTTGTAGTTAATTGTTGCTGTTGTTTCATTGATGTCGCTGCTCGTTATCTCTTTATTGGGTGTCGGGGGAATCCGAGGGCAGGCGATATCCTGTGGGGGTGATGGCGATAGCCGTCTCGCTCACCTCCTCCACTGAAGAGGTCGTACTGCCTCGGGCAAATCTGGTCACTATCCGCTCACCCCTTTTGAGCTTGCTAGCCTCGCGCAATATGCCGCCTCTCGAGTCAAGCGTTACTGTGTACCCACGCTCTAGTTGACGTTGATAATCATAGGCAGAGAGCAACTGTCGGAAATGATCGAGTTCTTGAGCACTGCTATTTATAATCCTCTGACTGTTCCGAGCTACTCGTTCCGCTCTCTCCTGTAGGTAAGAGGTGACGTTCTGGCAAGAGGAGTGAGCAGTCCGTACAATTTTCTCTGAGGTGCGTATGAGCAGTCCTCTTTCGATATCAGGTATCTTGATTGAAGATTCGGACAATTTCTTGGACAGATCGATCAACTCCTTCTCGGCAAGCCGGAGCCTCAGTCTTACCAGCCTCGCTACGTCGTCTCTAGCTCGATCCACGGTCGTATCGATAGCGGCAAGCTCTTTTGTTATCAGCTGACCAATTCGTTCTCCGGTATGAGCAACATAGTCGAAGTACTTGCTTACCAACTGGACCAACTCTCTTCCGCATTCAGTAGGGGTGGCCAAGCTCTTGTTGGCTACTCGATCAGCCACCGAGCTATCCCCGGTATGGCCGATACCAACCCATACCGGTAAAGGGGAGGTGGCAATTGCCCTCGCCACAGGTTCCTCGTCGAAACTGGACAGGTCTGCTTTTGATCCCCCGCCTCGTACCAAGACCAATAGATCCAATGGCTGTGCAGCCAGTTCCTTGATCGCTAGCTCCAGTGAAGTTGGCGCATTCTTGCCTTGTACCTCACTAGGGCGAAGAGTTATATGGAAAGAGAAACCAGAAGCGAAGAGTTGTCTTACGAAGTCCTTGTAGCCTTCTGTCCCTGGGCTGGCTACTAAACCAATGCGAAGGGGCACTAGAGGCACTGGCAATTGTTTGTTACGATCAATGAGCCCCTCTCTAGTCAGCTGATGGATCAACTTTGCTCTGTGTGCAGCTATGCGGCCTAGGAGAGCCTCTACGTCTATCTCCTTCAGGTACAGCTGGATTGCACCTTTACCTGGGTAGACTTTTAAGTCTGCAAATACGTTTACTACCATGCCCTCGGATATCTCTATGCCTATGGAGCGCAGGTACCGCTCCATAGGAAGCCAGATGCTCCTCCAGCAAACTACCTTGATCACTGCATTCTCCTGATGTGGATCGGCAAGATCCATGTAGAAGTGTCCACTCTGGCTCGAATGGGCATTGCGTATCTCGCCGGTTACCCATAACGGCTCCTTGAACTCTCTAGTTATGACGCGATTAACTCTTTCGTAGAGTTGAGAGATGGTTATGGCTGGGACTGCAGATACGGGCTCCACGACCACAACTTAGCTCAGCCTGTCGCTGTTGGTATGAGAGCCGAGGTACTTGTAAGTACAGCACCTCCCTCGGTGAGCACGTAGCAAGTGTTGACGGTTGGGCAGTCGGAGGCGAACAAGTTGTTCATACTTGGAGGGGCATGCTCCAAGCTCCACTTGATTCCCCCGTCGTGGGTAAGCACCAAGCTTCCCCCTGCCCCAGTCACCAGACAATCACTGTTGCTTGGGCAAGAGATGCTGAGTAGCTCACCGATGCGAGAGGGAACGGTGCTAATGTGCCAACTTGCTCCTCCATCGTCTGTTCCTATGACTTGTGAGTTGTCTCCTATGCCAAAGCATACCGTGCTGCTGGGGCAGCTTACTTGATAGATGTTTCCTACGCTTGAGGGTATTGGTTGAACGCTCCAGTGGATACCTGCATCCGTAGTAACGATCATAGTGGAACGGCTTCCCGAGGCCCAGCACTCCTCTTCAGTGGCACAGGAGACGGAGAGCAGATTGCCAATGCCTCGTGGAGAGGCTTGAGAGCTCCAGGACTGTCCTCCATTGGAGGTGGATAAGATCACTGGAGCTCCCTCTCCTTGTCCGACGGAGCCTACTGCAATGCAGTTGGTCGCAGTGGGACAAGATATAGAGGTCAACGAACCGGTCATATTGGCACCAGGAGGAGGGGATATCTGAGCCGTCCAACTCTTTCCTCCATCGCTTGACTCCATAATGGTAGGTCCTTCTCCTGCAGCGAAGCACTCCGAACTGGTTGGACAGGAAATATCGAAGAAGATGGGGGCATGAGCTGGCATGGACAATGGGTGGAAATCAGCACCCCCATTACTTGTTCGAGCCAAGGTGCTTCCTGCCCCTAGGACCCAACAGTCCGAGGCATTGGCACAGGAGATGGCATAACCGAAGACAATGGTTGGTGGCGGAGATATGCCCACCCATCCAGCACCTCTTGGATCTTTTCTACTGCCCCCCCTACTAACATTGAGGGTACCTCCAGAGATCGCTCTGGACGAGTAGGTGGCATGATCCCTGCTGGAAGTGACTCCAGGGACCTCAGTAGTCCTCCTAGAGCTGGCCGCAGATATCCGCTGCCCCCTTGTGTCCACCACTTTCAGGTCCAGGTTGACGAAGCGTGGCTTGTAGATATCGATATTTCGGTAGAGAGCAGACGAGCTGAGGGTGTCCATGCAATAGGAGATGAGCACTCTTCCTGGTGGAGACAGGTCTGGATGGGCAATAGCGTCGTAGGGATAGACCGTAGAGGTCCCGAAGTGCTTCTCCCCCAGGGGACCAGAATAGGGCACCTTGTAGAGTAGAGTTGGATCGGTGAACGGTCCGGCGGGCGTAGGAGCGAGGTAGCCGTAGATGGCATTGTCGTAGGGCTTCACCTCGTGCATGGTCACTAATAAGAAGACCTTTCCCAGCTGGGTGACCGAGTACTCGCTAGCCATATTACTCAAGACCGGTTGGATGGCTTGGGGGTCTGTTGACCAACCCTTGCCAGTGAAATAAGACCAGCTACTGGCGAGGTTCGTTCCTGTTACTCTGGCTATGTACATCTGCTTCGACCAGCTGGACCCTCCGAACCCGTATATGTAGGTGTAACCTTTGTAAGGGAGCAGCCATGAGAGCCACTCTACTCTAGCTGGCCCTACATCTAGGCGATGCAAGTTTTCCAGAGTTAGCCCGGGCAAAGAGAAGCTGGCTAGATAGGTGCCCAGAGTAGCTAGTCCTCCTGTCCAAGTGAACTCCGTATAGAGCACGGATATAGAGTGACCACTGTTGTCGAGTATCCCATCACCCGAGAAGAAGAGTTGTGAAGCTCCTGGAGCAGTTACAAGAGGGGTTGGATGTGTATAGGTTCCTCCATAAACCGAGTGCAAGGAGGTGCCTTTTTGTAGAACAAACATGTTGTGGAGAATTGGTGTGGTGATACTACGCGAGTGGTGGGCCAATACAGGACCGACGAAGCTGTCGGAGAAGAGCCATAAGGTGGACTTGTCAGGAAGAGGTAGCGAGTAAGCACTATCTCCTCCTGTCCAACCCTTCCCTTTATCTGCGTAGGCAGTGAACAGGGAATCGAGGCGTTTGTCCGGCGTTGCCGCATCGACTTGAAGTTTTATTTTCGCGAGGTCAGCTGGGGAAATCGAGGATTTGATATTTGCATGGCTGGCATCTGTATGGTGAGATGCCGGCAACAGCGAGCCAGCGGGGGGGAGAAAGAGCAGTATCATAACAGCAATGACCAGGGATGTAGAAACGAGCACGAAGAGACTGGACAAACTGGATCGCCTGTGTCGCCTCCTGTGTCTCTTGCTCGGGAGGTAAAAGCTTGGGAAGAGCGCTTGCTCCAAGGGATTCCTGTGTCTGTATCTGCGAGGCGTTCGGCTCAGAGTATGTCGCCTGGATGTTCCCATGGGTTTCTTGTCTTAATGCTTACCACGGATGGAGATAACCTGCATGATGCATATCAGTTGGGCTCAAACCTACCGCTTTGTTTGTCTACGGACTAGCCTGTACTGCCATGGCTAGATTTCTTATCACTGCTACCGGCAAGGATCGTCCAGGCATCGTAGCTAGTGTAGCCAAAGTGTTGTTCGAGAATGATTGCAACATAGAGGATGCTACCATGCGACTGTTGGAGGGGCAGTTCGCCATTGTATTAGTTGCCTTCTCCCAATCTATGAGAGCAACGGATTTGATGAAGGCCCTAGACCCCCTCTCTGACGAACTTGGACTAGTTACCTCGGTACGAGAGATGGAAGAGTTAACCGAGGAGGTAGCTGACTATCGTCCAGAAGGATCCCTCTGGACGGTTTCAGTGAACGGTCCTGACCGTAGCGGGATCGTCTATGAAGTTGCATCATTGTTGGCAGGAGTGAACGGCAACATAGTGGACTGGACCACCCGGGTGATAGGGGAGCGTGACAAGCCGGCTTATTCGATGATCTTGGTAGTGGAGCTTCCCTCGGAAGTGGATGGCCAGCTGGTGGCTGCTGAGTTGGAGCGTTTGGGCCAACGACTAGGAGTGCATGTAACCATGCAAATGACCGATGTGGAATCTTTATAGATGGGTGGACGAATGAGTATAAACCCTCTCTCGCGCATATGTTGTGTTACCCCCTTGGGCAACCGA
>JAMDDE010000033.1 GCA_023489235.1 Actinomycetota bacterium
CACTCCATAGGAGTCGGAGTCGTCCAGGATCAACTTCCCCTCACGGACAAGGGTCTTGGTGATGGGATCGAAGGAGCCTGGGGCTGCTGGATCGGGGATCTGTTTGGCGCAGACGACAACGTTCATATACTCGAACACCCCCTATCAACTGCCTACGGAACTGGAACTGCCTGAGAGATCTGGAACTGCCGAGACCGCCATCGCCCTAGCCTTGGCGGTCTCCAGTACCGCGTCCACGATTTTGTTGTACCCGGTACACCGGCATAAATTCCCTGACAGCGCCTCTCGTACCTCGGCCTCACTAGGATCAGGATTGTTTCTCAACAGAGCTTCTGCAGACATGAGCATACCTGGAGTGCAGAACCCGCATTGAGAGGCACCGTTAGAAACGAAATGTGCCTGGAGGTCGTTGAGCTCCCCCGCTGTGTCCAACCCCTCTACTGTGGTCACCTCATGACCGCTCACCTGACAGGCAAGCTGCAAACAGGAGACGACTGGCTCGCCGTCCACCAACACGGTACAAGCTCCACAATCCCCAGTAAGACAACCCCACTTGGTCCCAGTGAGCTCGAGCACCTCCCTCAAATAAGTGAGCAAGGTCGTATCAGGGGCAACCTCCCGCCTGTAAGGAAAGCCATTAACCTTAAGTTCAACAAGCATTATTCCTCCTCGGACAGTACCCCATTTATTGGGGCGAGCTTACCGACTGGCCAGTTCTGAGTCGCTCTCAGCCAGGCAATGTACAAAGCCCTGGGAACCAGTGCAGCTACTACTTGACGTCGGTACTCCGCGGTACCTCTTACATCACTGATCGGCGAACAGGCTTCAGCTGCAACTCTGCCAACTTCCTTGGTGAGTTGAGGGGTTAGCTCTTTGCCTACGAGCATGTCGGATACAACATCTACCTCTAGTGGGACAGGTGCTACTGCGGAAAGAGCGAGCTTGGCCCCGGAGACAACCTTAGCTTCGTCCACCTCTATCGAGGCAGCCACCCCGACACCGGCCAAATCCATGGCCCAACGGACAGTCTGCCTCAAGTAACAAGATCCAGCAGAAGAGGCAGAAGAAGGATTAGCTGCCTTACAGGTCACCCTCACTAGGATCTCTCCTGGTTCGAGCGAAGTGTGGCCGGGCCCAACGAACAATTGCCCTAGGGGGATCGAGCGAATACCGTCGGGCCCAGCGATCTCGGCAATACCATGATGAACCAACAGAGCAGGGGGCATCTCAGCAGAGGGGGTGGCATGGCAGAGATTCCCGCCAATGGTAGCCATGGTCCTGACCTGTACCGAGCCGAGTACCCTTGCCGCCTCCACCAACGCAGTGGAACGTTGGCGCAACCCTTGATCTAACTCGATACTTCTAATCCTGGTCAAAGCACCTATACGAAAGCCATTGGCATCGTACTCGATACCGCTAAGCCCCGAAAGAGCTCTCAAATCAACGAGCCACTCTGGTGAGATGCGACCAATCCGAGTATCTATCATCACGTCAGTACCGCCAGCAATCGGTATAGCTCTGTCACCGTGGTGTGCAAGGAAGGCTACAGCCTCCTCCAAAGTGCTAGGTACGAACACGTCTATATTGGCCATCGCTAGTTGCTCTCCCGCTTCTCGGAGCGATCAGTCGAAACGATCACGTAAGAGCGCTCATTGGTATCTATCCAGTGCTTGACCTTCCAAGGTCGCATGGGATAAGCACGGGGTCTGATCCCCGTAGCATCTGCAATGGCATTGGCAATTGCTGCAGGGGGAGGAATGATCCCCCCTTCACCAATACCCTTTGCGCCATACGGCCCTAGTTCATCGATAGTCTCCACTAGATTGACCTCTATCCGAGGTACGTCGACTGCGGTAGGCATACCGTAGTCATGGAAGTTGGGTGCAGCCACTCTGCCATCAACGAAAACAATCTCTTCGGATAGGGCAAGTCCTACCCCCATCGCCGTTCCCCCTTCTATCTGCCCCTCGACCGTCATGGGATTCAGAGCCCTTCCTACGTCGTGCGCAGTCCAGAGGTTCAACAGCTTCACCATCCCTGTCTCGGGATCAACCTCTACCTCGGCGACGTGTGCCCCAAAACCGTAACTAGCAGAGATATTGCCCACGTACTCTTTGTCTTGGTTATGCGTAGGGGGATCATAGAAAGCAGTGGCCATCACTACGCTTCCTTCTTCGTGCAAGAGCCTCCGCCGGACGATGCGCGCATAGTCCATTGATCGACCAGGTTCTCCGATCACCTCTACAATCCCATCACGAATACGAAGTTGATCGGCGGGGGCCCCAAGGACGGCAGAGGCGGTCTCCAACAACCTGTCACGAGCTATCTTGGCGGCCATTCGCGCTGCATTGCCAGCGACAAAGGTTGTACGACTAGCATGAACACCTACATCCCAAGGCTTTATGTCCGTGTTGGAGTTGATTACTGCCACCGCGCTGACCGGAACACCCATCTCTTCGGCAACTATCATGGCCAATACGGTTTCCGATCCTTGACCTATCTCGGATGCCCCAGTGATCAGGGTAACTTGTCCAGAGTCATCTATCTTGATCATTGCTCCACAACCATCCGAGCCATAGATTCGAGCTCCCCCACCCACATGGATGTAGGCTGCGGCTCCAAGTCCTCTGTTGCGCTGACGCATCTTTCCACGACGTTCGTCCCATCTGGACTGACGACGGACTATCTCCAGGCACTCGCTCAAACCACAAGAGGTTATCTCCAAACCTTGTGGAGTTATATCTCCTGTTTGGTTGGCATTGCGTAGACGGAGATCCATCGGGTCCATACCCAAAGCATCAGCCAACTCCTCCATCTGCTGCTCCACGGCAAAGGTTGCCTGAGGATTGCCAAAACCGCGGACTGAACCACCGTAGTTCTTGTTGGTGTATACCACCGCGCAACGTATTCGACTGTTGGGAACCCTGTACATGGAGGTGATCGTGTTCATGGCAACGAGCATGGCGTGCGAGCCCCAAGCATTGTAGGCGCCGTTGTCCGAGACCACCTCGGCATCACGGAAAAGTAAATTCCCTTCGGCATCTGCCCCTGTACGCATGTGAAAATGAATGGGCTGGCGGGTACGAGCCCCGATGAACTCTTCCTCTCTGGTCATGGCTAGTTTGACAGGCCTTCCTGCCTTCTGTGCCAACATCACAGTTATGAAGTCATGTGCCTCTATGTCGATCTTCCCTCCAAAGCTGCCTCCTACGGGCGGTTGGATAATGGTAATCCGGCGCCAATCCAGGCCAAGGCAGTCAGCTAATGCCTTGCGGTACATGAACACCATGTGCACAGGGCTCCATACCGTAAGATGCCCGTTGGGGTCAAAGGAGGCAATGACCACATGGGTTTCTATTGGTGCCGGGGCAGCTTGAGGCGCGGAGTAGTCCCCTTCAACTATCACCGCTGCTTCAGCTGCTGCAGCCTCTACGTCACCGTGGTCGAAATCCCACCGCATCGAGATGTTCCCGGTTATGTCAACCCGCTCGTCATGGATGACAGGAGCTGTTTCCGAGAGAGCCTCAAAGGGATCGAAAACACCTGGAAGCACCTCATAGTCCACCTTGATCAGCTCTAGTGCCCGCTTAGCCGTCTCGTCGTCGACGGCAGCCACTGCAGCTACTTCGTCACCAATGCAACGCACCTTGTCGGTCTTCAAGGGTATGTTGTCCTGTCCGTAACCGAAGCGACGTTGCGTCACATTGCCGGCATGGATGACTGCAGCAACCCCTGGCAATCTCTCTGCTTCAGTTGTGTCTATAGATCGGATCCGGGCATGTGGATGGGGGCTGCGTAGTATCGCTCCAACCAACAGGCCGGGTATGTGCATGTCGTCGGCGTAAACTGTTCGTCCCGTTACCTTCTGGGGGGCGTCTAGTTTGCTCAGGCGTTGCCCAATGACCTGGAACTCAGCCAACAGGGTCTCTGACATCTATGCGTTCTCCGTTCTCCCCTCGATCACATTCTCCCCGGCGCAATCAATACCTCAGTAGTGTGACATCTCGAAGGAGTGATGTCAAGTATTTATGACGATCGTCATTTATGCGACATAAAACACTTTGCTAAATGTCCCTGCTCAAACACATGCCTCTCCCTGGTAAACAGTCTACGGCCGTGGCAGGAGAACCAGCTCAAGGGGCATACCTGGTGAGTGCTATGGTTGCATGACGCTCTGCTGGCCCTTCTAGAATCTTGCAGAGTTCCAAGAAGATCTCTGATGCGCGCTGCCCCTCCCATGTCGGTGGAAGCAGTTCCCTGGGCAATCCGGGATCCAGATACGGGAATCTCTGCCAGGCTGCCACTGTCTCCATGTAATCCACAAATGCCTCACGCGGGCTTCCTTGGTGACTTCTCCACTTCTCCAGCAATAGGGAACGCTCTCCAACGAACCTCTCGTATGCGGTAGACAGTTCTGCCAAATTCCACCAAGCAGAAGCCTTCTCCGATAGCGGCCCAAAGGCTTCGTGATGACCCCGGAAGATCTCCACGTACTCCTCCAAGCCTAATTGTACGATCAAAGCCCTGGTGTCCTCTACCTGACGCCAAGGAGCTATCCATACTCCAGCAGAGACATTCCCGAATCCCTGCCAGACGAGTCGTGAGCGAAGCAGATGGCGCTTGCGTCTCTCCGTCTCGGGCACGGAGAAGATGACCACCACCCAGCCATCCTCCAAAGAAGCTGCTTGGCGGCTGGCGAATAGCCGTTTGTCACCCTCTGCCAAGATAGCCTTTGCCTCATCGGTCAGACGATAGCCTGACCTTCTGCCTCGTCGTTCTACTTTGAGAATTCCTCTTTGCTTCATTCGGGAGATAGCGGAACGTACGGCTCTTTCATCGAAACCTAGATCGCCCATCAACTCGACAAGTGCCGCTATTGCTATCCAATCTCCCCATTTGCGCCCATAAGCTCCGTAGAGGTTGAGAACTACTGATTTGGGTTGAGCGAACATCTATCCTAGGCCTTCCGACGCAACATCCCGTACCTGAGCTGCAACATGATGCTGCAACATGATGTTGAGAAGCATCTACTCCACGTCTTTCCCCGACGACCTCAAGTACCTATAATCCACCTGATACTGGAGGCAGGACAGCTATCTCATCTCCGTCGTGCACCCTCGAGTCATCTCCAGCACGCTCACCATTGACCCATATCGTGCTCGAAGAGAGAACGGCACGGAACTGCTCGCCAAACTGATCACAGGCCACCGACAAGATTTCTCCAACAGTAGCTCCGATCAGCTCGATACTTCCTCTTCCTGCTGCTTCTCTTGCTGGTCCGAACATCTTCAAGATCGCCATTTGATCTTCAACACCTCTACCGATTTACTGCAGTGCAAAGCTTTTTACTGCAGTGTAAAGCTTATTTCGATCCCCTCACCCTTCAGTCATCTGCTGGAAGAGCTTCATCGTTCATTCATTCGCTTCACTTATCTGCTTGGCGAACTCGAATGCATCCTTCGGCGTCAAGCCAGCAGCAGCAGCAATCCAGCACGCCAAAGGCGCTGCAGACCGTTCCGAGGAATGTGCAGCGACCCCAGCGAGTTCGAGCACATATCCCATTGCCTCTTCATCCAAGGTGCTTCCTCCGCATAGGGAGGCGTACCGACCAAGCCACTCGTCTCTCGTGCTACTCATAGCTGCACCGTACCACGAACTCGATCCAGCAAGCTACGATGCGAGTATGGCACTGATCCCCTTGGACGAGGCTCGAGAGTATGTCCTAACCTCTTGCCAGCGCCTACCAGCGGTGCGCCTTCCTCTGTGGGAGTCGCTTGACCACGTGCTGGCCCAAGCAGTGACAGCGCCAGAACCAGTTCCTCTGTTCAGCTCAACTGCCATGGATGGATTTGCCGTTCGCTCATCTGACACCCAAGATGCCCCTGTTGAGCTTGTAGTGATAGATACAGCCTCTGCCGGGCACCCGAGTACGGCGGAGCTTGAACCTGGGACTGCCATTCGCATAATGACCGGTGCCCCCATCCCCAAAGGTGCTGATGCCATTGTCAAGGTAGAGGACACCACGCTCCCTCCCGACGATCCTTCCGGTAAGCGGGTGGTCGTTGCACACCCGGTTAAACCAGGAGCGCATGTACGTCCTCGAGGAGAAAGCCTTCTCCAAGGCGATGAGGTGTTTCCTGCCGGTACGTTGATCCGCCCGGCACACTTGGGCATGTTGGCAAGCCTGGGGATGGACGAAGTAGAGGTGTACAAGCTCCCCAAGGTGGCAGTTCTCTCCAGTGGAGACGAATTGGTCGAGATACGGGATACTCTAGGACCAGGCCAGATACGTGACTCCAATCGATACCTGTTGAGCTCATCTGTCCACCAATGCGGATTGGAAGCACTTGACCTGGGTATTGTCAGGGATGACAAAGACCTGATAGCTCAGGCGGTCTCATTGGGCGTTGACAAGGCAGACGCTGTGGTGATGAGTGGTGGAGTGAGTATGGGCGACTTCGACTACGTGAAGGTAGTTCTGGATGAGTTGAGTAGAGGAAATATGCGTTGGATGCAAGTTGCCATTCAGCCAGCCAAGCCACTTGCATTCGGGTTGATCAAGAACAAGCCAGTATTCGGCTTACCTGGCAACCCAGTCTCTTCATTGGTCAGCTTCGAACTTTTTGCTAGACCAGCTTTGCTCAAGATGGCGGGAAGGACACATATCCACCGTTTGCACCTGCAGACCATAGCAGACGAGGAGATCGTGGTCCATTCCGATGGTAAGCTTCACCTGCTTAGAGCCGTTATTCACCAGGCATCCGACACCCAGTTGCACTTACGTCTCGCCGGTAATCAAGGTTCTCACCTGCTCAAGCCTTTGGCGAGAGCGAATGCCCTGGCACTGGTGCCCAGTGGAGCAAATATTTCACCGGGAGAGAGGGTCGAGGCTATGATCTTGGACCCAGAGGAGGTAGGGGTGACCAATGACTAGATCTGCTGGGCAAACTGATGCTTTGATCGACTCCTACGGCAGAAGAGCCACGAGCTTGAGAATATCCGTCACCGACCGTTGCAACTTCCGCTGCACTTATTGCATGCCCGAGGGCATACAACACTGGCTTCCGCGACAAGAGGTTCTCACCTTCGACGAGATAGAGCGAGTGGCAGCCGTATGCATAAATCGTTTCGGCGTGAACAAGCTGAGGTTAACCGGGGGAGAGCCAACAGTAAGAGCTGACCTGCCTGTCTTGGTGGCCAAACTGTCACGACTCGCCGCCAGAGCGGACCACCACGTAGACATTGCCATGACTACGAACGGCGCTACTCTCTCCCTTCTAGCAGCACCCTTGCGAAAAGCAGGTTTGCAACGCCTCAACATATCTTTGGACACCCTGAGAAGAGACAGATTTCACCAGATAACCGGGCAGGATCGGCTGGGGAACGTACTAGAGGGTATAGAGGCGGCTCGCTTGGTCGACTATCGATCCATCAAGATCAATACAGTGGTCATGAGCGGGGTTAACGATGACGAGGTGGTGGATCTTGCTACCTTTGCTCGTGAGAGATCTTTGCAAGCTAGGTTCATAGAGTTCATGCCTCTGGATGGGCAGGGTCGCTGGAATCAAGCGGCGGTAGTGCGAGCAGCGGACATAGTAGAGATGATTGATGCCGTTTATCCATTGGATAAACGGCCTAGGGAGGGCTCCGGGCCAGCAGACATATACTCTTATCGTGACGGCAGGGGCGAGGTAGGCATCATTGCTTCAGTGACTCAACCATTCTGTGCTTCTTGCGACCGCATTCGCCTTACCGCAGAGGGCAAGCTCCGTACCTGTCTGTTTGCTCACGACGAGTACGATCTGCGAGATATGCTCCGCAACGGTGCGAACGATGATCGGATAGCAGAGCGCATCAAGGAGGTAGTGCTGACTAAGTGGGCCGGTCATCAAATAGGAAGACCCGGCTTCATACAACCGGTACGGCTTATGCATCAGATAGGTGGATGATCCAGGGTCTCGCTTGAAGACTACTGAACATGGATTGCCTAGATCCTCTGGAGCAGGACCTTCCTAGGGAACCTTCTGTTCTTGATAGTTGGCTGAGGGCGAAGGAGTGGCTTCCTCTGGAGGAGGGACATTTCGAAAGGCAAGGTAGTAGGTGATCAGATTAGCGGTCATGAACACGACTGCCCCGAAGATAGGGGCATCAGCGATGGAAGCCATGAGCGCCCCACCAATGGCGGGACTCGCGCTGGAGGACAACTGAGAAGGAAGAGCGCTTATCGCAGCCACTTTGCCTCGGTGACGGGAATCTGCTACTCCCATCACATACGATTGCCGAGCCGGTACCCCCAATGAGTTTAGTGCCATCCGGAGAGCGAACAAAGCAGCTGCCCAGGTGAAGCTAGGGACCCAAGCCATGGCCAAAAGAGCAGCAATAGATCCTGCCCGAGTTACCGTCACTGCCAAGACTGCCCCCAGTCTTCTTGCCAAACGCCAAGCGCCTAGGTATGGGAGGGCACTCACCAGATTGACTATCACATACATGACCGCCAGCTTGCCCACCCCAACTCCAAAGTGGACATGAAACCAATAAGTAAGCATTGGCCCGAGAAAACCAAAGCCAAAGCCATTTAGTGCATTGGTCACGCTCAACCGACCGATCAGCTGTCCCGTTCCAATTGGACTATCCCTCCTACCCCCTGGGTTACTGTTAGCCGCTGGGTGACTGTTACTTGCTGAGTCGCCACTCCCCACTGGGTCGCTACTACCTGTTGAGCTGCTTCTCCACGCTGAACCACGCACCCCTTTTGCTGTGTCACGCAAAGGCAGCGTCACCAGCAGCAGGATAATTGAGAGAACAGCTCCTAGCAGGAAGACCATTCGGTCGGACTCAACGGCAGAGATGTGCAGTTTGGACAACCAATCCGGTAACCAAACAAGTACCGAACCAGCCGCTCCAGCAAGCACCCCGACAAATCCTATGGTACCAAAGGCTTTGGTACGCACCTTGTCCTCGGATGACTCAGCGAGGAGCTTTTGTTCGGCAGGGAAAAACGGTCCCCATGCCCCACCACTACCTGCCGCCCCACCACGACCAATCCCTCCTAACCCGCCAGCCAGCATGATCACCACTAGACTCGGACTCAGTCCTACTGCTGCAGCTCCAAGTATCGAGAGCACGGCCAATCCCAGCAACATTGGCTTCGCTCCCAGACGATCGCTCCCTAATCCAACCATGACCACAAGAAAGGCGGAGGCTGCAGTGACTACAGTGAGCACTACCCCGACCAAGGCTGCTCCATAACCTAAATTAGCTAGATAAACAGGGAAGATGACTGTCAAGAAAGAAGTGACGAAACTTCTAACGAGACGCCCTAGATACAACCAACGTAGATTATTTGAATTATTATTATTTGAATTATTGCTCTTCAAACTACTGTTTGCTGCGATCACTATGAGGTTCCTATCACTACAGACGCATCGTTCTCCGCATCTATCCTGTTTCGAGTAAGCGTGAGATCCCTCCTGCTGCAAGCTCGTCCAGCAGGATCATCACCAAATGAGCTCACTCAATTCTTCTGTCTGTGTCTTCTGTCTGTGTCTTCTGTCTGTTTCACTACCGGAGCACATAGCAGACTCACCCAATATAAGGCCATTCACGACGTAGCTCTTGACGAGCGATACTGCGGCGGTGAACAGCATCCGGGCCATCCACTACGCGCAAGGCTCTGGCCCAAGCGTACAAATAAGCCAACGGGGTGTCATCACTAAGCCCCTGCCCTCCGAAGACCTCTATGGCTCTGTCGATCACCCGAGTGGCCATTGCCGGTGCCGCTACCTTGATAGCAGCTATCTCGGTACGGGCTCCCTTGGAGCCATACTTGTCTATCAACCATGCAGTCTTGTATACAAGTAGCCTCACTTGATCGATGTCTATACGTGACTGAGCAATCATGTCCTGTACAGCTCCATGCTCAGATAGGTACTTACCGAAGGCCATGCGGTACTTGGAGCGATCCACCATCAGGGAGAGTGCTCGTTCGGCCATTCCAATTGCCCTCATTGCATGGTGGACACGCCCAGGACCAAGCCTTGCCTGAGCTATCATGAAGCCGTCTCCCTCATTGGCTAGCAAGTTGGACACAGGAACGCGAACATTGCGGAACACGATCTCAGAGTGCCCATGCTGGTCTTGGTAGCCGAAGATCGGTAGGTGTCGCTCGATGACCAATCCAGGGGCGTCCCTTGGCACGATGATCATGGACTGCTGTCGATGTGGCTTTGCTGTAGGATCAGTCTTGCCCATGGTGATGAATACCTGGCAACGCTCGTCAGCCGCTCCGCTTATCCACCACTTGCGACCGTTGATCACATACTCGTCACCGTCACGTTCTATCTGAGTAGTTATATTGGTTGCATCAGAAGAGGCGACGTCCGGCTCGGTCATAGCGAATGCCGAACGAATCTCCCCTTCCAGCAATGGTTCGAGCCACCTCTTCTTTTGTTCTTCGGTGCCGAACAAGTGCAGGATCTCCATATTCCCGGTATCAGGGGCTTGGCAGTTTATCGCTTCGGGAGCTATCACAGGCGACCACCCTGATATCTCTGCTACGGCCGCATACTCCAGATTGGACAGCCCAGACAGGTCAGGTAAGAAGAGATTCCATAACCCACGCCTTCGTGCTGAGGCCTTCAAGGTCTCGACTATTGGAGGATACGCATGTTCCCCATGTTCCCTCAGATAGGCGGCGTAGATGGGCTCAGCTTTGAAGACCTCCTGACGCATGAAGGTCCACATGGAGTTGCAAACCTCCTGGGCTTTTGGTGACAGCTCGAAATCCACCTTCATCCTCCTCCATCAAGTCCTTTGAGCTTGGCAAGCCCTTCTTCGGCTATGCGTACCACCTCGCCCTCGACATTCCCAAAATCCTGTCCTGCCATAGCTCCTGTGGATACTCTAAAGGCAATGCCTTGAGCTATCACTGAAAACTTGTAATGGGCAAAGGCTTCATAGAAGTAGATAGCATCCAGGTTTGCACCGCTGCGATCGGCATAACGCTGTATTAGATAGGAACGCCCCGGAAAGCCAGGCATGGTGGTCACGGTAGGAGTGAGCAGCAAATCATCTTCTCCTGGCTCTCGCCAGTAGAAAATGAACATACCCAAGTCGGATAAGGGGTCCCCTAGAGTCGACAGCTCCCAATCAAGTACTGCATTTATGCGCGAGGGATCTTCGAAGTCCATCACACAGTTGTCCAACCGGTAGTCGCCATGGACAATTGAGTGCTTTTGAGTAGGCGGTACCCGTTTTGCCAGCTGTGCACCAAGTTCGTCTACAGCTGGCACCTCATGCGTCTTGGACAACTCCCACTGCCTTCTCCATCGCCCTATCTGGCGCTCCAAGAAACCAACAGGGTGTCCATAGTCGTCCAACCCTACTGCACTTGGATCTATGTCGTGAAGGGTAACCAGGGTATCCACCAACGCATTGGCTATTGCGACCCTGGCCGATTCCGTCTGAGCATATCCTGGGGGCAGTTCGGAGCGAATTAAGTGACCAGGGACTTTCTCCATCACATAGAAGGGAGCACCAATTAGTTCACCTGCATCTTCGAATAGAACGACCGGTACCGGCACCGATGTGGAAGCAAGTGCCCGCTGTATCCTGGCTTCACGTTGCATGTCATGAGCCTTTGGCAGCAGCTCACCCAAGGGAGGCCGACGCAGGATTACTTCACCAGCTGGACTGCTCAACAAGAAGGTCAGGTTGGATTTGCCTCCAGGAATGAGTTCGGCTTTCAACGACCGCCAACGGACATCTCCTGTAGCTTCAACTAGAGCCGAACCTATGAGTCCCAGCTGATCGGGGTAAAAGTATTGAGGGGGCATATGGATCTCGGGAGCCTCAGAAGGTAAGGACGTGCCAGCCGCTCCCAAGCCGAGTTGCCACTTCTACGCCACCCCTTACCGTCTCTGCCTCGAACATTTGATCTTGAGTAAGACCTAAACTCTCGAGTGATACTTCACACACTGCAATCCTGACCCCTTCAGCACGGAGCATGTCCAACTGCTGAGCGAACTGAGGAGAGTTCTTCTGGTTGGAACGCAATATTTCAACTCCAGGACCGATAAATAACAACTCCACAGGAGCTTGACTGGTCTTTCGAATCATCAGGGTCATCTGCAAGACTGCATTTGCCCGAACGAACGCCTCTTTGCCCATGGTCAGAACAACAAGGGTTGATTGATCACTCTCTGGCATACTGTCCTCCTCTGCTTGATATGGACATTTATATGGATACTTATATGGATATTTAAGTTTTGAACAGGTTCTATTTTGTTATGTGTTCTACTATGTGCTCTATGCCGCTAGATATAGCGTATTCCCGCCTGGAGCCATCCCTGTAATCGCTCTACCCTGTAATATCCATGCCAGATCCTTCTTCGTGGATAGCTCCCCTGGCGTCCCGTAATCGCTGCTGTCCTGGTTATACTGCTTTCGTGGAGGTTTCACCTAAAACATCTACTCTCCCAGAGACGATGCAAGCCGCCTACATCGAACGACTCGGACCGCCAGAAGAGATCCTGGTGGGTGAGTTGGCGGTATCCGCCCTAGGCCCAACCGACGTGCTCGTGGCTGTCGAGATGGTTGCTGCCAACCCAGTAGATACATATATTCGCTCAGGACGCTACCTGACCAATGTACCCTTTCCGTTCGTGGTGGGTCGAGATCTGGTCGGTACTGTCATAGCCTGTGGCCAAGGCGCACCATTCCACACAGGAGAGCGAGTATGGAGCAACAGTCTTGGCCACGACGGTCGACAAGGAAGTTTCTCTCAGTACGCTGTCGTATCAGCCGAGCGCTGCTACCGCCTCCCTGATGGCGTCGACCCAGCAATCGCGGTTGCTGTCGCCCATCCTGCAGCAACCGCCTATCTTGCCTGGTTCGTTCATGGCGGCCTACGACCAGGTGAGGTTGTTTACATCGGCGGTGGAGCCGGCAATGTTGGATCCACTGCTATCGCCATGGCACGGCGCTTTGGTGCCAGGGTAATAACAAGCGCTCGACCAGCAGACCACGACCGTTGCCAGAAGAATGGAGCAGATATCGTGATCGACTATCATGACTCCGATCTTGCCAAATCTCTCCGGGCAGTGGCACCCAGCGGAGTGGATATCTTCTGGGACACCTCCGGACATCATGATCTCGGTCTGGCTGTTGAAACAGTAGCACCCGGCGGGAGGATCCTCCTTAGCGCAGCAATATCGGATCAATCGGTTCTCCCTGTTCGTGCTCTCTACACCCGGAACGTGGATTTGCACGGTTTCGTTATCAGCCGAGCGTCAGCTTCTCAACTAGCAGATGCAGCTCGATTGATCAATACCATGCTTGTCGCCAACGAGCTTGATGTCCGGATATCAGAGATCCTCCCGCTCTCAGCCACTCAGGAGGTCCATGCTCGCCTCGAGGCCGGCACAGTAACCGGTCGACTGCTGCTACGACCGTAGCTCTTTCTAGTTCTGGCCTACATCTGGTCGTACGCCGTACACCCACGGTCTCCTCGAGGCTCAGGCCTCTATGCTGCTGGCCTACATCTGATCAACGCCTCTGGCTAGACCCGGAAGCTTGGCCCTAAAGGGCCAAGAGAGTCACTGAAACCTGGGAGGATGAGGTACAAAAGAGGTCGGCTCGGGAGATAACGAATACGAACAGCCTCTAAAGGTGCAGGGGCCGGATTGGAGCAAACACGGCTGCTGGATCGCTCCACTCCTCGCGTGGCAACACGTCAACATAGAGCTCGATCTCGTTGCCATCTGGGTCTCTGATGTAGAGAGAGTGGGTGACAGTATGATCACTAGCTCCGATAATCGGGACCCCATTAGCTTTGAGGTGAGCAAGCACCTCACGCAACTCCTCGTCGCTGTCGCCCACCTTGAGGCCGAAATGATAAAGCCCTAACCTCCGACCTCTGGGTACACCTTCAGCCGAGTCTCCTACTTCAATCAGAAGAAGCTCATGGTGCGTGCGCCCCGACGTAAACCCAACAGCCGGCATACCAAGAGGCACTTCACCTACAATCTCATCCCAACCGAGGATATCGCCGTAGAAGTGCCGTGAGCGTTCAAGATCGCTCACGTAAAGCACGATGTGACCCAGCTCGAGTATCCTCATCATTCCATCTCCGTACACAATCTAGTTCAGTAGTGGATCATACCAACCAAACATACACAGGTATCGCTCTGAGCAGCAGATTTAGGTAGCGCGGGAGGCCCAGGTTTCACCTATTTGCTTGTTAAATCTGGCCAAATGGTACATGTCGTTTACGGGTAGCCTTGTTATCCATCCCAGGGGCTGCACCTGTCATCGCGCTAGGAGACTGCTTTAGCCTGGATCCACCGACCAACCCCGTTGACGATGTCAGTTGTGTGCGCAGTTGTGTGCAAAATGGGTTCTGGAATGAAGAGTGAACATAGTGATTATGCCACCTGGGATACAGATAGGGAAATGGCGCCCGTCGATGACCTGGGAAAAGACATAGGCATAAGCATCCGAGGCGAGCCTGGCTCCGAAGAACTCGGCACACTTCTCCTGCCAGGCTTGCAAGTAGCAAGAACCGTCCCGACTTATACCCCGATTTACCTGACCTTATACCGCAGCCCCAACGGGATTCGAACCCGTGTCTCCACCTTGAGAGGGTGGTGTCCTCGGCCTCTAGACGATGGGGCCATGTTGGAACTTGACATCCACCATTGCTTGCATGGATATCTTCTCCATGTCGTTTGGCTGGGGGAGGAGGACTCGAACCCCCAACTTCCTGGTCCAGAGCCAGGCGTTCTGCCAGTTGAACTATCCCCCAAAGGGTACCTCTAGCCTAGCGCAAACTTCATTGAGCCATACTACTCTACACGAACCTAGCCCCATGTAACACACCAGCTGCCCTCTTCCCTATCAAGATCAAGCCAACTTCTCCAGCGCAGCCTGAATCCTCGCTATGGTTCTCTCTCTCCCAAGCACCTCCAAGGACTCGAACAAAGGCAGACCCACGGTGCTCCCGGTCACTGCCACCCGAATTGGCGCTTGTGCCTTCGCTAGCTTCAGCCCCACCATTTCGGCAATTCCTACGGTAACCTCCCGGATGTCTATGGCATGCCATGGGCATTCGGCATATCCGTTCTTTGCCGCTTGAAGTATCTCTTTAGCGTTAGGGTTGTTCTGGATAGCCTTCTCGAAAGAGGCCGCATCCATTGGCGGCTGTTCGGAGAAGAGGAACGCCACCATCCCCTCCACCTCGCTCAGAATCTCTACCCGTTCCTGGACAAGAGGGGCTACCCTCCTGAAAACCCCTTCATCGAACCCACTCCCCTTATCCGCCCCCCCTCTTCTCCTGCGAAATGTCCCATATTCCGCAACAAACTCTTCTGTGCTCATACCCCGTATGTACTCACCGTTCAAGTGAGCCAGTTTCTTCACGTCGAAGAAGGCCGGTGAATGGTTGACATCCTCCAGGCGGAACTGACGAACTAGCTCGTTCATATCGGCTTTCTCAGGTCCTTCTTTTGGACTCCAACCAAGCAGAGCTAAGTAGTTGCGCATGGCAACAGCTAGGAATCCCTTGTCCCGATAGTCCTCTATCGCAACCGGGTCCTTTCGCTTGGACAATTTCTGTCTACGTTCATTGACCAACATAGGGAGGTGAGCAAAAACAGGCAGAGGTGCTCTTCTCTTCTCAGTTGCCGAAGAGGTGCCAATAGAGTCCACAAGTGCTCTCCACAAAAGTATGCCCTTGGGAGTGGAGGGCAAGAGATCCTCCCCCCGTATCACATGAGTTATACCCATGTCCATATCGTCAACTGCATTGGCGAGGATGAACAGTGGAGCCCCGGTGGACTTGACCACCACGAAGTCCTCTATGGCGTCATGACGGAACTCCACATTTCCCCGAATGAGATCTTCTACTATGGTGCTGCCCTCCAGAGGAACCTTGAAGCGGAGAACTCGCCCTGGTCCTGGCTCCAGCCCCCGGTCACGACAGTAGCCATCATATCCAGGTTTACCTCCCCCTTTGCTCTGGATGCGATGGGCAAGGTCATCCTTGGTACAGTCGCATGCATAGAGGTAGCCATTTATCCATAGCCTGTCCACTGCCTCTTTGTACAGATCCATCCGCTCCGATTGCCTATAGGGGCCTTCGTCGGGATCCAGACCGAGCCAATGGAGAGCGTCCATGATGCCGGTGACCCATTCCTCTCTGTTGCGTTCAGTGTCGGTATCCTCGATGCGCAGTATGAAGCTCCCCCCTTGTTGACGAGCAAACATCCAGTTAAACAAAGCTGTCCTTGCAGATCCGACATGAAAGTACCCCGTCGGTGACGGGGCAAATCGCACTCGTGGAAGGTTAGTTGACTGCATCAAGGACACTATAGGAGATTAGCTCCACAACAAGGACACGGTTCCCCGGGAGAAATATTGCTGAAGGCATAGTACAGCTCCACTACGCTGAAGAGAGTCCGCCATACAGGCAAAGTGGAACAGATATTCATATCAAGAGATCCAACGATCGATCCGATAAAAAATAAAGTCAAGTCCGAGGCAACAAGACAGATGGCATTTCAACGGAAATACGACAGGATAGGGAATGGTATCGGTTCTCGTGTCGAAGGGAGCGTATCCTTGAACAATGAGCCTCTCTCCCTTCCTGGAAACCTCTTTCTCGAGTATCAGCCGGTACTCAATTTGGTCAGCAAGAAGCTCATAAGCTTCGAGGCGTTCGTACGATGGATGCATCCTCAACTTGGGGTGTTGCTTCCCGGAGACCTTCTCCCATGGATGGAAGCGCACCAATCGCTGAGCTCATTGGATGCCTGGGTACTACAGACTGCCTGCGAGCAAGCGATCAAGTGGCCAGAGGAGATTAGGTTAGGGGTCAATGTCTCTGGCGCTTTATTTCACCGATCCGAAGCTAACCAGACCATCTCCGCGATCCTGCAATCTGTCGGTTTGGATCCTACTCGATTGATAGTCGAAGTGGAGGAGAAGGTGCTCGCCAGTCCCCTTGCACGACCCGACCTCTATGAACTGGTGGAGATGGGGGTATCCATCGCCATCGACGATGTGGGTACCAAATGGACCTCCTTGGATACCCTGCGCGACTTGATGGTAAGCATGGTCAAGATAGACAGGTCATTCGTAGCAGGCGTGCTGGAGTGCGACCCAGTGGGGGCATTGGATCGAGGGGTTATCGAGGTTCTGGTACGGTTCTCTCACTCATTGGGCATGATGACAGTTGCCGAAGGAGTAGAGAGCGATGCACAGGTGCAGGTACTCGAAGAACTAGGAGTTGATGCAGGACAAGGTTACCTCTTCGCCCGTCCACTTTCATCAGAAGAAACGCTCCAGTACGCTATCTCCTGAACGTTTCCACCACTAAAACCTCCCTTGTAAACTCTCAGTTGGTGCAGTGAAGAGTTTTCGTTGTAAACCATAGTTATGAAGCTCGTCGTACCAACTGAGACATTGCCAGGCGAGCGTCGGGTTGCCATCGTGCCTGATGTGGTAGGGAGATTGACCCAGATAGGCTGCGAAGTGCAGATCCAGTCTGGAGCTGGCTCAAGGGCACACTTCCCCGACGATGCCTATGAAGCAAAGGGTGCATCAATTGTAAAGAGCTTTGCTGAAGCCATGGCTGGGGCAAATCTTGTGGTCAAGGTGCAACCCCCTAGCCTTGATGAGATAGCCTCCATGACCAAGGGGACCGCCTGCATAAGCTTGCTCCAACCTATGGTCAACCTGGAGATAGTCAAGGCATTGGCCAGTCGAGGGGTGGACTCGTTCAGCCTCGACTTGTTGCCCAGGATCAGTAGGGCTCAAAGCATGGATGTGCTTTCTTCGCAGGCTACCGTCACAGGATACAGAGGGGTGATCGTGGCTGCAAGCAACTTGGAGAAGTTCTTCCCCATGTTCATGACTGCCGCTGGTACCGTCCCCCCTGCCAAAGTGCTCATCCTGGGTGCTGGGGTAGCTGGTTTGCAAGCTATCGCTACTGCGCGCCGCCTAGGAGCTGTAGTAAGAGCTTATGATGTGCGAGCTGCGGCCAAGGAGGAGGTGGAGAGCCTAGGTGCTACCTTCGTAGAACTCCCTCTGGAGACTCAGGAGGGAGAAGGAGGCTACGCACGAGAACAGTCGGAGGAATACCTGAGGCGTCAGAGGGAGTTGGTGGCGGAGCATGTGGCCGCCTCTGATGTAGTTATAACTACTGCAGCTATACCTGGTAGGCGTGCCCCCTTGCTGGTCACCAAGGACATGGTCGAAGCCATGCAGGAAGGCTCGGTAATAGTGGATCTAGCAGTAGACACTGGGGGCAACTGTGAGCTCAGTCAAGCAGGCAAGGACATAGACCATAACGGAGTGCGCATATGCGGCGTGTCCAATCCACCTAGCTCGATGCCCACCCATGCCAGCTTCCTCTTTGCCAGGAACGTGGTCAACTACCTAGTCCCTATGGTGAGCGAAGGGAGTCTGGCTCCGGACGCTTCCGATGAGATCGTGGCTGCTACTTGGGTAACCAAAGATGGAGAGGTCATTCATGAGGCAACCAAGGCACTGATCGACTCGAACACTTGAACTGCCGAACATGAGCACTCCGCTCGAGAAGTGAGGAGGGACATTTCGCATATTTGATGTTGAGTCGTGGGGGGCAGCCGGTAAGCGGCAAGCAGTACACCTTAATGAATGTTGAAGACAAGGAGGATAAGGCATTGAGCGGCGGGATGATGGAGTACATAACCGTTTTCGTCCTGGCAGCGTTCGTAGGCTATGAAGTCATTTCCAAGGTACCGAGCATCTTGCACACCCCATTGATGTCGGGTAGTAACGCCATACACGGGATCATCCTGGTTGGAGCGATGCTAATTGCAGGTAGTGCCCATGGCGCAGCTCAGATGACCTTGGGGTTGATAGCAGTCATACTTGCTACATTGAACGTGGTTGGTGGCTTCGTGGTCACCGACAGGATGTTGGAGATGTTCAAGTCCAGCTCTCCACGGCGTCAGAACAAAGGGGCAGCTGCAAAAGGTGAGTCCGAAGGAGCGGGCAAGGGATCCCAGTCTGGATCTGCCAGCACGAATGGGGTGACCAAGTGACCCTCCCAAGCATACCAACTTACGCTGCTGTAATTTACTTGATTGCAGCAGTCTGTTTCATCTTGGCTCTGAAGGGGTTGTCGTCACCAAAGCATGCCAGAGCTGGGAACTTATTAGGTGCGGCGGGCATGCTTGCAGCAATCATAACTACCTTCACCTTGCATGGGATATCGAATCTTTGGCTAATTGCAGTGGGCATGGTAGTGGGGGTGGCAATAGGAGTACCTGCTGCCCGGCTAGTGAAGATGACCGCCATGCCTCAGATGGTGGCGGCATTCAACGGTGTTGGCGGTGCAGCAGCAGCAGTGGTAGCAATCACCGAGTTCTCTCGTGAAGCCTCTCATCCAATTGCCATATACCGGATAGTCGAAGTGCTCTTCAGCGTATTGGTTGGTTCGGTATCCTTTTCCGGAAGCGTTCTGGCCTTTGCCAAATTGCAAGAGTGGATGACCGGTCGTCCAATTACCTATCCGGCACAACAACCCATCAATGCCATGGTAGGCGCCGTGTTGTTGGCCCTGATCGGTGCCAGCATAGCGACATCCTCTACGCTAGTCGTAGTCCTTTTGTTGATTATCTCGCTGATCTTTGGAGTACTGTTCGTCCTGCCCATAGGAGGAGCAGACGTTCCAGTGCTCATTTCCCTGCTCAACTCGTTCACTGGTTTGGCAGTGGCAGCAACAGGATTTGTGTTGCAGAACACTGTTCTCATCGTAGGTGGCACTTTGGTCGGTGCTTCAGGAGCTCTACTCACCCAGATGATGAGCCAAGCCATGGGTCGCTCTCTTCCCAACATACTCTTCAGCGCCTTCGGCTCAGTAGTAACGGCTGGACAAGGAGTAGAAGCAGGGGATAGAAGCGTTCGAGCCGGTACTCCGGATGACATAGCTGTCTTGCTAGCTTATTCTCACAAAGTTGCTATCGTACCTGGATACGGTTTGGCGGTGGCTCATGCTCAACATACCGCTCGCGAGTTGGCCGATGCCCTTATAGCTCGAGGAGTAGAGGTGGTTTATGCCATCCATCCAGTGGCCGGGAGGATGCCAGGGCACATGAATGTTCTCTTGGCGGAGGCCAACGTACCTTATGAACAGCTGAAGGAGATGGACGAGGTCAACCCGGAGATGCCCACCACCGACGTGGCCCTGGTGGTAGGGGCCAATGACGTAGTCAACCCTGCCGCTAAGAACTCTCCTGGCAGCCCTATCTACGGGATGCCCATCATCAACGTAGATCAAGCTCATAACATAGTGTTCTTGAAGAGGAGCATGCGTCCGGGGTTTGCTGGCATAGACAACGAGCTACTGTACGACCCGAAAACTATCATGCTGTTCGGGGATGCCAAGGACACCCTCACCAAACTGGTGGATGCTGTCAACAAGCTCTAGTCACCCGGTTCTGCCAATCGAGCGAAGATCAGCAGTCCTTGGCTGGTTGACCGGCTAGTTTGCACGACTACGTCCACATCTTTCTCACCAATACGATGAGATGCGTTGTTGACCACCACCATATCCCCATCTGGAAGGTAGCCCACGGCCTGAAGAGGCTGGGTCCCGCTGCGAACAAGATCAATTCTGAGGTGCTCGCCCGCTAGGTGCGTAGGAGACATCTCACTGACAACACTGCGCAGGTCGACTATTTGTCCACCTTGGGCCTGGACGGCAGAGGCAGTCTCCTTGGAGGAGGAGGCCACCCGAAGGCGATAGCGCTCTGCCAAAGCAGAAACTTTCAAAGCAACACTATCGAACTCAGGGACCTCATCGGGGATGATCATCAACTCATTTCCTTCGTTATTGAGAGTGTCGAGAAGCTCCAGAGCACGACGTGCTCTTCGTGCACTAGCCGGGTCAGGAGCTTCAGCCTCGGCCAGGGCGTGCAGTTCGTCAAGGACGAATTGAGGGACTGCCAAGGTGTCGGTGATAAGCCCCGTGCGATAAGCAGCAATGACAGGACGATCCATGAGAGCGGAGGTGTCCACCAGCAAGGCAGTGGGAGAGATGTCCGTGGAAGGGGAGAACTGTCTAGCTGGCTTCATATGGTTCAGATGAGAAGAGAGTTGATTGGCCTTGGAGATACCCACTCTTGCTCCAGCTATGGCCAATATCCAAGCAAACGCTGCCACTGCTGGTAGATCGACGGGTGAGCGCACCAGGGCCGCAAAGGGTAGACCGGCTACCAAGCCTAGCAACAAACCAGTCGTACCCACTACTGCAGCCGAGAATACCTCGACTGCAGGCACGTCCCGTAAGTGACGAACCAAGACATCCATCTTTTTGTCCATAATGCGACCGAGCACTCCACCAATCACATAACTGACCATAGCCCCCAACACCATGCCCACCACTGGTGTAGGAGATGCAGAGGAGATGTCTTTGCCAATCTCCAAACCTGCAATGGTACCGGTGATTACCAACAGCAGTCTGAAAATTTCTACAAAGACCATACCAACCCAATCTCTTCGCGTGCCTATCGACCCAGTGGGTCAATGGGCATCGTACTTTGATTATTTCGGTTGAAAAGATCACGGACTTTACACGACGCTCCCCGCCCAAGGCCTCTCTCGCCACGCTCCTCTCTGAGGTCCCTGGGCACCTCCTCCAGTGCATTTGGATGTCGGACTTTACACGACGCTCCCCGCTCGCGAAAATAGCCAAAGTGGTAGATGAGTTCACCATAAGCGAGCAAGGTGCTTCTCTGAGTGAAACGCGGTCGTATCTCCCCTCCGCGAGAACGGAGGATTCCACGGCTGAGACAGTGGCTTTCGATAACGTAGAACTCCTATTGGAGCTGAACGGTACTTCTGCTAGCCTTCCCGGGCTGTCCCTTGGCTTCAAGCCTGATGGGCTGCGGATAACTTCAGTGGACATCGGACACTCCGCAATACTGCCCTGGGAGGCAGTAAGAAGGATTGTGGTTGGCAGGAGACGCTTTTACCGCTCATCACAGGTCTACCATCTTTTGGAGATCTCCACGGATGCCCGTTCGTATAGCTTCGTCATCCCTAGAGACAGATTGGTAAACGGCTTCGACCACATGGTCTCCTTGGCCAGCCAACACAAAGTAGAGGTCATTGGGAAGTCCCCTGGTTCCAGCTCCAAGAGTTATCGCAGCCATGCTCCTCGGCCCAAGAACCACCGCAGCAATTCACTACCCTTTGGAGGGATGACTTCGAGTACCCTGCGCTCGACTTCAGCCAGCTCTCACAACAGTATGAGCCGACGCATCAAAAGGATGGTACGAGAGTCGAATTATCTGCTAGCTGCTTCGCCTCGTCATGGCCTCTCCCCTAGACAGCGTTTTCTCTCCGTAGGCATAGCCCTATTGGCTTTGGTACTGGTCGCCTCCGGGACATCAGGATTCCAAAGAGCTACTGGTCGCATGGAAGTAAAAAAACATACAGTAAGCAACCCCAGGCAGCTATCCTCCTTATCCTCCGCTCACCTTGCCGAAGTCATCCATCACCCACCTCTAGAGCCTGGATACTCTATCTTCTTGCCTCCAGCTACCAGCACACCAGCGCCTTTACCACCCTCTCTTGCCAAGAGCCAAGCCTTGTCCCCTCATGAGATATTTGGGTTTGCACCTTACTGGACCTTGCCATACTCCTCTGGCTTCGATTTGAACGCCCTTACCACCATCTCCTACTTCGGCGTAGATGTTGCTGGTAATGGTAGTTTGATCAAAACTGGCAACGGTTGGAACGGGTATGAAAGCGCCGATCTGGCCTCGTTGATCACTAGGGCCCATCGAGCTGGAGTACGGGTAGTGCTCACCGTTAAGTCTTTCAGCCAAACTACCTTGGATCAGCTCACTCATGATCCTGGAGCAGCGACTACTCTGGCAGTGTCGCTGGAGAGAGCCATAACCGCCAAGGAAATGGATGGCGTTAACTTCGATCTCGAAGGAGAAGGTCCAGCTGACCGAGGTGGACTGGTTAGACTGATTGCCAAAGTGTCGACGATGTTGCGCGGGTTGGATCCATACTGGCAAATCACCATGGATACGTATGGAAGTTCTGCCGTTGACTCAACAGGATTCTTCGACATCAAAGCCCTTGCTCCTTATGTGAATGCCTTCTTTGTGATGGCCTACGACATGGGCAGCATGAGTACTCCATCACCTACGGCTCCTCTCTCCGGTTACGACCCCAGTGACCTTTCGGTCATCGATGGATACCTAGGGGTGGTACCAGCATCCAAGGTAATCCTGGGTGTACCATTCTATGGGTATGAGTGGCCTACCAATGGAGGGTACTTCGGGGCTGCCGCCAGTGGCGCTCCTACCCCTCTTACCTATGCACAAATAGCCAACTCTTCCTGGCCTGTTTACTGGGATACTACTTCCTCTACGCCCTGGACCTCATTCCAAGTGGCTGGTCAATGGTATGAAGTTTACTATGATGATCCCACTTCGCTAGCGTTGAAAGCTGACCTGGCTAACTTCTTCTCCCTGCGTGGGGTCGGGATATGGGCGTTGGGAATGGACGGCAATGATCCTGCAATGATGGCTGCTTTACTGGGACGGGCAACTCCGCTCAAGGACCTGCACATAGGAGAGCCACCTACTGCAGCAATTGTCAGCAGCGGAGGGGGCGCATCTGGGGCTGGAACAGCTGGAACAGCTGGAACATCACCTAGTAATTCAAAGCCTCCTTCCTACTGGTACAGAGCAGAGTTCGACGGAGACGAAGTACAACTCGTACCTGTTGCTCTGCAATCCATCCTTGCCAGTGGGTCATGGGGGGTTATTCGCTATGCTGGACGCCTCAGTTCATTCTCTACCAACAACCCTAGCTATGCCTGTCTTTCATCTTCTCCGACCCTAGATGTGTGGAAAGACTCGTATTCGCAGAATATCTATGTCGTTGACAACAAACTGCAACCCGGTCAGTGTGCTGTTGGCGTGTGGAAGATGGTGTTCACAAGTTCTCCATCGGTAAGTGCGCCAACTCCTCCTTCCACGCCTTCTGGCTCGACCACGTTCCCGCTGGGGTCCCCATCTCCCTCCCCCGAGGGGTCCAGTAAGTCATCCTCTGGCTCGACCACGTTCCCGCTGGGGTCTTAAAAGTGGCTTGCGAAGCAAGCTTTCAGCTATACCTCAACTGTACTGGATGCGCTCTATCCACTGAGAAGGTTGCAACAGCTCTGCCAAAGTAGGCAGGTGCTCAGGAGCCTCCCATACCTTGGCCAGCAACGTGTTACCTCCGTGCTCAAGAACCTCCCTGACGAATCGTTCGCCTTGCTCGTACTGTTTCAGCTTGGTTTCCAATCCAGTAAGCTGTTGTACCAATCTCATCAAGCCTCGTGCGGAATATCTTCGTTCTTTCAGTACTTTGTCAAAGAAGCTCGCAGCAGGGATGTTCTCACCAGCTTGGTTCATGACAACATCACCGTATCCCTCCAATAGGCTCATCAGTGCCTGCAACCGCTCAATGGTTAATCGTTGTTCTGGCCCGACTACTATCCCTATCAAACCTGTAGTGGCTATAGGATTGTTGCCAGCAAGCAATTCGGTTATAGAGCGTTTGATTCCTTCCAATACTTGGTTCCTGTCCATCGTTACGGCCTTGAAGCTCTCCGAGACCAAGGAGAAGAAGTAGTCAGCTAGCCAAGGTACGGTAAGGAACTGATATCGGTGGGTTACCTCATGCAAGGCAAGCCACAACCGGAACTGTCGAGGAGGAAAGGAAAACCTTTGCTCCAAGGATACAATATTGGGACCGATGTAATAAATTGCATCACGAGAAGCGAGAGCATCTCTGTCAGCTACCAACATGTCATATTGACCCAATACCCTGGAGGACATCCACCCAAGCGCTAGACCTAGTTCCGCACCAGCCATCATACGCGCTGCTGTAGCTACTGGCTCTGGAAGTTTGGTGCGGTTGGCTTGAGTCAGCATAGGGGATAAGACCTTCTCGAAGGATGCTAGATTGGCCCTTACCCAACTAGGGCGATCTATGACTTTAGCACGTGCTGACTCAGGTAAAGCAGGCATATCGGTAAGTATGCGCACCAGCTCCTCTGCTCTGCCGGTGAACTCTTCGAAGTCAGCTGACAAGTTGAACAACTGTTGCGAAGACAAAATAGGCTGGTTGGAACTGATACGAAGTGCAACACGCTCTGCTGTTGCCCATGACACCAAGTTACTACCGGAATTTGGTGCACCCCTCTCCCCAGAATCCTGGGGAGTGCTACCTCCTTGTTCTCTTACCGGTTCTATTGTGTCAGGAAGCCTACTGTCTGGAGCCACCTTTATACTCTAGGCCAATCTTCACAGCTAGGTCAGGCGGCTCCAGTCACTTTCTTGCCCCCTAATATTTCCGGTTATATCAGGATGATGCCCCCATTTCACATGAGCTCAAGCGGCTCCAACAACTTTTTTGCCTCGTACTCGAGGTGTAACCATTGGCTCATGCAAATAGCAGTACTTGCCACTGTTGTATATGGAGAGCCTTGTATTGCAACCTGGATAGTGACAAACTCTACCCTTCTCGAACGTAGGAACGGGTCTGCCATGTCCAGTTAGCAAGGTACCTCTCACGCCTCCACTATTCGGACGTTCCTCCATGTTCACCATAACGCTCAACTACACCGAAAGTATTCCTCGACAACTTCTGTTCCACTATCCAGACCAATTGCCATTGCTTCATGCACGTGGTTGTCGCCTAGAGCCGTTGTCGAAGTTTTGGCAACGACAGCGGTGCCGTGAAGGGAACCGCTTTAATCATGGAGAGGATGCGAGGCGGCCATGAAATCGTCTAGATGAGCTCTTAGCTCCGGTTTGCTGATCTTGCCTACGGCATTCTTGGGAAGAGCATCGGTGAAGATAATTTGTCTAGGGATCTTGAAGCGCGCAAGATACTTGGAACAATGATCAAGAAGTTCTTTCTCGGTTACTTGCATTCCCTGTCGTAGAACTACGAAGGCTACAGGTTCTTCACCATACACAGAATTAGGACGACCAATGACTGCTTCTTCGAGAACGGCTTCATGGCGGTGCAAGACTGCCTCTATCTCTTTGGGATAAATATTTTCTCCACCCCATATGATCATATCTTTCTTCCGATCGACCAATACCAGGTAACCGTCCTCGTCCAAATAGCCTACGTCACCGGTATGCAACCATCCTCCTGCTAAAGCAGCGGCAGTGTCCTCAGGGCGATTCAAGTAACCTCGCATTACATTGGGCCCAGCTACGACTACTTCCCCAATGTCTCCATTTTCTAGGAGGTGGCCGTCCTCCCCTGCAATGGCCACTGTCTGGCCAGGAAGGGGAAGACCAACCGTCCCCACCTTGCGCGGACCTTTCAATGGATTGATAGTAGAAGCCACGGTTCCTTCCGAAAGACCATATCCTTCGAGGAGCGGAATGTGATACCGCTTCTCGAACTCTTCTATCGCTGTTGGAGGCATGGGAGCCGCCCCACAGATGGCAAACCGGAGTGAGGAGACCTGAGGGGTAACCTCCGCAGGCAGAGCATTCAACAGCATATATATGGTAGGTACGGCGGAAAAGTAGGTAGGACGAGTGGCTTCCACCTCTTCCCAGAAACTTTGCAGCTGAAAGCTGCTGATGATCGATGAACCTCCTGCTGCAAGTGGGCCCATGACACTTACCATGATGCCATTGACATGGAACAAGGGGAGTATGAGCAGAGCACGATCGGTCGCGCTTAACTCAGCAGCCTCGATGAGCATATCTACTGTGGCAGCGAGATTGGCATGGTCAAGCAGCACCCCTTTTGGCTTACCCGTAGTCCCAGAGGTGTAGACGATTAAAGCAATGTCGTCCAGACGGGCTTTCGAGCGAGTAGGAGTGCCGTCTCCATTGGACAACTCGCTCGCCCCTAAAATAGGAATGTCCAGTTGCGCTGTACGAGCATCATCAGGATCCTCGGTTATGAGCAGCTTGGCTCCTGAATCAATAAGCTGATACGCAACTTCAGATGCTGTGAGAGCAGGATTTATTGGGGTAACTGCTGCTCCTAGTCGCCATGCAGCAAAAAAAGTGGACACAAGCTCTATTCGATTAGGGAGCATCACAGCCACTACGTCTCCGTGCCTGATATTACGATCAGCTAGATGACTCGTAGCCCTACCTACCTCATCGGCAAATTCACCAACGCTCAACTGTCGGAAACGATCCTTGATCATCAAGGTCTCGGTATCATGTTCTGCCCTGCGCTCAGGAAGTTCGGCTAAATGCTGCACGAATAGCTACCTCTTTTCAAATATTGCAACTTACACATCATACTTTTGTGCTATTCCCAGCGAGAGCCCAGATCCTTCCCCAATTGGTGAAATACTTCTACTCAGGCTCCCTACCTAGATACTCTCGGTAGAAGGTATCTATATCCGGTCGAAAATCAAAAATAACAGGGTAACCTGGAGGAACTGCCTCCAACTCCAGCAAGCTCCAGCAGCCAGGACAGTAAAACTCTCGCAACTCCATCCAAGCTGGATCACAGCGGTGCCATGGATCGTAGATCTCTTCCAGGAGTTCCTCGGAATCTCTCACCAAAACTGCTGCGCTTTCTTTCCAGTTGCGCTCCAAGGGACCGAATTCATAACCACAGTCGCACTTCACTAGCCGACGACCGTCTCCTGAAGAGACGACATATAAGTGCTCGGCCAAGGGCAAGAGGATCTTCTCGGGAAAGGCAACTCTGGACTGCATGACCTCGAGGTAGAGGTCGAAACGATCTATGTCCTTTGTACCCGAAAGCACCTCTTTCAACTGGTGCCAGGGCAATTTGCCATCTATGAGATCAGCTAGAGTAGCTTGGTCCATCACACATCCTCCTTGTAATCTTGGGTTGAAATGTAATCTTTGGTGAAGGATTGGAACATCCTAGGAATATTGGATGTTCCTAATCTCGGATTCAGCTAGAACTCGAATGTTTCGGGTAGATCCCAGAACTTCTTGAATCGTTCGGCCCAAGTCGGAGAGAGTCGCATCGACTCCTTGTACATATTGAGAACAGGTGCACTTAAGTCCCTTGTCTCTACACGATGTCGCTCTCGCTCGATGAACTCTGCATAGCTCGATGCTCTAGCTGCTCGGCGACGTCGCAACATTTCACGAGTACGATCTGTCGCTACTTGATCCACTTCGACCTCGCCCTCCTTTAGCCGGACAATCACTCCGAACACGTTCTCTGCAGTACTAGGCAGGTAGACATTGCCGGCTACATCCTTAGCAACTGCATTGGGATCTCGCTCCAAGGGATCACCGTATCCTGGTCCACCGGAAAACAAGGAGAGGAACAGATCCCCATTCTCAAATACTTCGGGGAACATCATTCCTTCATTGGTCCGGACTACCTCCCCTTGTACTAGATGCTCCAGCTCGGAGTCGGAAGGATCAGCTTCGCCAAGAGGATAGGGATGACGGGCAGCGATCAGCTGTTTCATATTGGTACGATGAACTCTTACCTTGTAATCAGCGGAGTTGGGATATCCACCGAACAATCCCGCTCCACCATGGAAAACCCTCCCTTCACGGAACGAGTAGAGCTGCAATGAGTGGACTCCGTGTACATAGCGCAGCGCTTCCCAGCCAGAACCACCCCTGTACTTGCCGTACCCAGCTGTATCGGGCTTGTAACGACGGGAGAGATAGAGCAAACCACTTTCTACTGTCTCCCAAACCTCTGCATCCCCCATGTCTGCCTCGGGGTTCCACATGGCATAAGCAGCATCGAGACCATCCATGGTGCCTCTTGCCCCAAGACCCACGGCACAGAGCTCAAAGTTGGAAACAGGGAAGTAACTCTTTCCATCAGCCAGAATTCCTCCTCCTTGAAGCGGATCCCCGGTAAAGCCGTATCCAGTCACGATCTCCTCCCTGAACCCCCTGGCAAAATAACCTCTGCCAATAAGACGTAGGAGTCCCGTGAAAGAAGGAATTAGAAATGCCCATGGGGTTCCGTAGGCAAGAGAAGTGTCACCGGCATTGCACCAAGTTCCCCTTGGGAAGTGATGACCTGCAGCCAGGTAAGCACCGTCGTTTACTTTTCCATCATAGATAAGAGTCTGCGTGATTAGGACCCATAAAGCGCCTTGCATGGACCCTTCAGAGGCATTGAAAGGCATGGGGACAGGCGCACTAGCTCCCTCCATGGACATATGGAACTCTCCACCAGCGCCTATGGTCAGCGTTAATGGAGCATGCATGAGGTAGTCTATGCGAGATTCCGGATGCCAAGCTTTATCAGCAAAAGGAGCATCGAAAAAAGAAGCTGTCTCGTACACTCCAGGAACGAGTCGTTCCTTTATGCGAGCCAGGAATATCTGACG
>JAMDDE010000021.1 GCA_023489235.1 Actinomycetota bacterium
TCACATACGATTCGTACTGGATCTCGCATCAGTGCCCCGACATGCAGTGAACCACTACATGTTCTGCCACCATTGGCTCCTCGGAGGATGGCAACATAGTAGCTAGTCACGCTCATATCCAGAAATCGTCTCAACAACAGTGCTCACTATCGCCTACACTACGCCGAACAGGAGGAGCATGTGACCATTACCACAGCAACAACCGATCCAAGACATCGACGAACGACTCTCCGATCCGCCTCCCAAGCATGGATACTCATCCTGCAGAGGATAGGCGAATCGAAGGAGATATGGGTAAATCGGTTGAGCTATCTGATCCTCGCTGCTATAGCCTTCATCCCTCTCCTGCTCACCGGCCAAGGAGTCGTGGCCGCCGACACCAAGGCTTACCTTTACATCGACCCTGGACGGTTCATCCTCCAGTCCGCTTCCATGTGGAATCCGAACATATCACTTGGTACGGTAACCCATGAGACCATCGGGTACCTGTTCCCAATGGGACCGTTCTTCTGGGCAACCAAACACTTGGGCATACCTATCTGGGCATCCCAGAGACTCTGGGCTGGCTGCTTGCTATTCTTCGCTGGCGCAGGAGTCAACTACTTGGCTCGCACTTTGCAGTTGAAGCAGCCTGGGGCCTTCATAGCAGCTCTTGCTTACATGTTGAGCCCTTATGCCCTTCAGTATATACAGCGAATGTCGGTCATCTTATCGGCCTGGTCCGGATTGGGATTCCTAGTTGCGTTCACGGTAAAAGCACTACGCCAGGGTGGACTTAAATATCCTGCCTTGTTCGCCCTCGTCGTGCTAATGGTGAGCGGAATCAATGCTACTGCCATCTTGTACACAGGATTAGCACCTGTACTGTGGTTGGTTTACGCCGTTATAGCCAAAGAAGCCTCTTGGAAAAGAGCTCTAGCTACGGCAGCTCGAATTGGGGTCCTAACCTTATTAGTCTCGCTGTGGTGGATGAGCGGATTGTACGCAGAGGCCAGATACGGGGTCAACGTCCTGCGTTATACCGAAACAGTTCCTGCCATAGCAGAGACCTCCTTGGCCAGTGAAGTACTGCGAGGCTTGGGCTATTGGTACTTCTACGGTGGTGGGGCATTGGGGCCATGGCTCAATGCAGCTGTGGAATACACCACCCAACTGTGGCTGATAGCCATCAGTTTCACCATCCCCACGCTTGCGCTACTGGCTGGCGTGGTAACACGTTGGAGACACAGAACTTATCTAGTGATCATAGGTTTAGTAGGACTCGCTCTCTCGGTCGGAACCCACCCGTTCAACAGTCCATCCCCTTTCGGAGCCATTCTCAAGCTTTGGATGTTGCACACTACCGAGGGGATGGCCATGCGTTCTACAGACCGAGCAACACCATTGGTTGTACTCGCCTTGGCCATGCTCCTAGGTGCAGGGGTGCAGACAGTATGGACGCGTTGGCACAAAGTAGGTGCCGTATCTACGTTCCTGATAGCTTCACTGATCCTGGCGAACAATCCTCCCTTGTTCAACGGCAATACCATAGCTGCTGATTTCACCCGGCCCGAGCACCTACCAAAGTACTACTACCAAGCAGCCAACTACCTTGATCGAAGTGCCCCGGGAACCCGTGTGCTAGCACTTCCTGGATCGGACTTCGCAGCTCACCGCTGGGGCGATACCATAGATGCAGTCATGCCTGGACTATTGCATGATCGTCCTTACGTGCTCAGAGAACAAATCGTGCAGGGATCGCTGCCTACCACCGATCTGTTGTACGCCATCGACATAGGGTTGCAAAATGGCACTTTCAACCTAGCTTCTCTCGCTCCACTGGCTAGACTCATAAGCGCCGGAGACGTACTGATTCGTTCCGACCTCCAATACGAACGCTACAACACGCCGCGTCCAAGAGTATTGTGGGCAACCCTGAACAGACCTGCAACCGGGCTTTCCAAACCCGTTGGTTTCGGTACCCCCCGTCCGAACGTGTCATTGATAGCCATGCTCGACGAACAGGCACTGGGTGAATCTCCCAAAGCTGCTTGGCCTCCCCCTCTGGCTGCCATTCCCGTTGCCCATCCACTGCCATTGGTGAGAGCCAACTCCCTTGCTCATCCGTTGGTCATTGACGGCAACGCCACCGGGTTGGTGGAGGTAGCCGGTCTCGGTCTCCTTGGCAACAATCCAACCATTTTTTACCAAGGGACATTGGACACACATCCCAACCTCGAACGACTCGCTCTTACCTCTAATTCCACGCTGGTGCTCACCGACAGCAACAGAAAGGAGGGATTCCGCTGGGAATCCATGTCAGCCAATGCTGGATACACAGAGACCACCCATCACCATCGGAACCCTGACGACTACAGCAACGTGCCTTTGAACATCTTCCCTCATGCACCCCAAAGCGCCCAGACGGTAGCGGTAGAAGAAGGGGTAAAGTCCATCACTGCCTCTTCATACGGAAACCCCATAACCTTCATACCCGAGGATCGGCCCTCCAATGCATTCGACGGAGATGTGAACACTACATGGCAAACAGGAGCTTTTTCCTCCGTGGTCGGTCAGTGGATACAAGTGGTGCTTGACCATCCTGTCACCACCTCGCACATCACCTTGGTGCAACCCATCCATGGGGGTCCCAACCGATGGATAACGAAGGTGAAACTCACCTTCGACGGAAAACGCTCCTATACAGTCAGGTTGAACGGCTCCTCCAGAACCCCCAAGGGCCAAGTCATTCACTTCCCCACCACGCGTTTCTCCAAACTACGTATCACCATCGAAAAGTGCAATCGTAGCCAACGCACCTCGAAAATAGAGCTCTCCAGCGTCGGATTTGCCGAGATATCCATACCAGGGGTGCATATGAAACGGCTCATAAAGATGCCAACAGACATGTTGAAAGAGGCGGGAAAAGACTCCATCTACCACAGGTTGATCATCATCATGAACCGCAGACGTGTGGCTCCTTACCCCCCAAGGCAGTCTCCGGAACGCTCCATCGACAGGCTGATATGGCTACCCACGGCCAGAACCTTCGAACTTTCCGGTACCGCTCGCATATCCGCCCTTATCCCTGACTTCCAGATCGACCACCTGTTAGGTCAACCAAGTGCTGAGCGGGGGGGCGTTACTGCCGACTCCCTGGGGCGCCTTCCTGGTGATCTCAATGCACGCTCCATAAATGCCATAGATGGAGATCCCCAGGGCAATCCTTCTACCTTCTGGAGCCCTGGATTCGGCATCAGCCACCAGATAGGCACTTGGATCACCTACACCCTGCCACATCCCACAACCTTCTCGCACATGACTCTCGACATCCTCGCTGACGGACGTCATTCGGTCCCTACCAAGCTCAAGATATCAGCAGGAGGAAAGACTAGGCTGGTCAAGCTAGGGCCGATAGCCGATGCTAAGGTGCCCAACGCTACCGCCTCGGTGAATCTATCCTTCCCTCCTCTTACGGGAAGAACCATAACCATCACCATCGAAGGAGTGCGCCCCGAGTACACCAAGAACTACTACTCGAGGTCACCAATCGGCATGCCAGTAGGAATATCGAAGATCGAGATCAACGGTACTGGGTTGCACACTCCACCCCTTCCTCGATCCCTACCGGGAACATGCCAATCCAACTTGGTGAAGATCAACGGCAAGCCTGTCGATGTTGCCATCGTGGGGAGCACCTCCAAGGCGGCAGAGGACCACGGTATGCATGTAGTCCTCTGCGGGGCTGATCGACAAGGAATTACTCTTCACGCTGGATACAACACAGTGACCACTACACGCGGTCACATATCGGGGTGGAATATAGACCAACTCGTCCTCGACTCTGCTCCGAAGGAGAGAACAAAGAATACCCTATCCAGCCAGAGCACCACTTTAGGTGTGCATGTCTCCAACCACTCTGCAACCTCCATGACAGTGCACATAACAGGCGCCAGACAACCATTTTTCCTGGTACTTGGTGAGAGCATCAATCCTGGGTGGCAAGCAACTTTATCCAATGGTACTTCATTGGGCAAGCCGGTACTCATCGATGGATTCGCCAATGGCTACTACGTGAGCAGGAATATCTTAGCTAGATATCCAAATGGTAGTCTCACCGTTGTCCTACGATGGACCCCTCAGAGAGTAGTTGACATAGCCTTGTTCATCTCTGGATTAGCTACTCTTGTCTGCTTGGCGCTGGCAATACGACCGTCGAGAAAATGGATCTATCGTCTTCGGAGAAGAGGAGATCTCTCCAGGGAGCAAGAACACATAGGCTCCAGGGAGCAAGAACACATAGGCAAGGACGGCGGCATCGAGATTACACCAGCCATCACCCATTCAATGAAGAATGATCCAGCAGTTCCTGACTTCTTGCACCACAGTTCTCGATCATCCTCCAGGACGGCAAAGACGGCTGTCTCCGTCATGGCAATCACCTTGGTATCCTGCATTCTCATCACCCCCCCTTGGGTCGGCTTGGCGGTAGGCATACTCTCGCTCATAGCATTGAGTATCTCCCGCATGCGTCACCTACCAGGAGTAACTTCAGTTGTCTCCATGGCCATTGCTGGTAGCTACGTCGTCTACCAGCAATGGCGTCACCACTTCCCTACTGGAGGGTACTGGCCAGCTCAGTTCGGATTGTCCAACACCCTGGCCTGGTTGGCCATGCTCCTGCTCGTTGCCGAGGTTATGACTGCTGCCATCCGGTCAACCAAGGCAAAGGACCGAACACAAGGATCAGGGTGAAGATTCCCAGGAACGCCGTCGACTTGCTTCAGCGCATCCCAACTTGTCCGGGAACCAGTGGGGCAGGCAGAGCTGTCTCTCCCATCAAGTAGCGATCCACGCTAGCTGCCGCTGAACGACCCTCTGCTATAGCCCATACCACCAGGCTCTGTCCTCTAGAGGCATCACCGCAAGCAAATACCCCCTCGACATTGGTCGCCCAGTTGTCGTCCACCATCACCGACCCTCTCTCGGTCAGAGCCAAACCTAGTTCATCGACCACTCCACTACGTTCCGAACCTACGAAACCAAGCGCAAGCACTACGAGGTCACACTCCAGTTCGAACTCGCTGCCGGGTTGTGGAACAAAACTGACCTTGCCGTCGGCACGTACCAGTTCTACATGCCTAGCTCGCAAACCAACCACTTTCCCCTCTCCATCCCCGATGAACTCAGTGGTTTCCACTCCAAAAACCCGTTCCCCTCCCTCCTCATGAGCTGCAGAGGTGGAGAACACCACTGGCCAAGTAGGCCAGGGATTGTCAGGAGCACGAGAAGGAGGGGGCGGCGGCATTATCTCCATCTGTACTACGTGAGCAGCACCTTGTCGGTGTGCAGTGCCAAGGCAGTCTGCACCGGTATCGCCACCTCCAAGTATGACTACCTTCTTGCCGCGAGCATCCAGAGAGGACAGCCCTGATGGACCCAGCGCAGCTCCTGTAGAGGTTGCATCCTCATAGCGTAGCGATTCCTGCACCAGGTTGGCGTGCTTCAGGTACTCCATGGCAAAGTGAATCCCCTTCAACTCCCTTCCTGGCAAGGGCAGATCTCTGGGTACGGTGGATCCAGTGGCCAGGACCACAGCATCGAAAGTCTGAAGCAAATCCTTGGCTGGCTGGACAGTAACAAACGGAGCAGAAGGACCCACAAGAGTGCTTTGTGGAGACGACTCTTCAGATGCTCCCTTGGTGGGAGATCCAACCGCTACACCTACGCGAAACTCCGTTCCTTCTGCACGCATCTGCTCGAGCCGCCTGTCCAGGACAGCCTTCTCCAACTTGAACTCCGGTATGCCGTATCGCAACAGTCCACCTATACGTTGAGCGCGTTCGAACACCACGACCTCATGTCCGGCACGGGTCAGTTGCTGAGCACAGGCCAAGCCAGCCGGTCCAGAACCGACCACTGCTACTCGTTTGCCAGTGCGCACCCGTGACGGGTGAGGTTTGACCCATCCTTCCTTGAAAGCCCGCTCGATGATGTCGTGCTCCAACTGTTTGATGGCCACCGGATCGGAGGCGATACCCAGAACACACGCTCCTTCGCAAGGGGCTGGACACAGTCTTCCTGTGAAATCTGGGAAGTTGTTGGTTGCATGAAGACGTTCTATGGCCGAGAACCAGTCATCTTTGTAAACGAAGTCATTCCACTCGGGAATCAAGTTGCCCAAGGGACAAGCGTCATGGCAGAAGGGTATGCCACAGTCCATACAGCGAGCTCCCTGGATGCGACTCTTTTCATAGGAAAGTTCCTCGTATACCTCTCGCCAGTCCCTAACCCTAACCGGTACGGGCCGTCGCGGTGCTGTTTCCCTCTCGTAACGCAGAAAACCCCCTAGCTCACCCATGGGCAGCCGCCATCACTGCTTCATCTACAGAGATACCTTCCTCTACTGCTTTTCTCATGGCTTGAAGAACTCGTTTGTAGTCCTTGGGCATCACTTTCACGAAACAACTTAGTTCACTAGGGAAGTTATCCAGTATTGCTTTGGCAACCACTGAACCTGTCTGGTCAAGGTGCTCCTCGAGAAGGCTGGAAAGCATTCTTTCATCCTCTCCATCAAGTGGTTCCAAAGCTACCATCTCCTTGTTCAAATGATTGGAGAAGGTGGCCTCCGGATCGTATACATAGGCAACCCCACCAGACATGCCGGCACCGAAGTTCCGTCCACAAGGACCTATGACCACTACCGTTCCTCCGGTCATGTACTCGCATCCGTGATCACCGACTCCTTCCACGACCGCAACTGCGCCAGAGTTGCGTACAGCGAACCTCTCGCCAGCTAGCCCTCGTATGAAGGCCTTTCCTCCAGTGGCACCATACAGCACTACGTTGCCAACGATGACGTTCTTCTCTGCAGGGAAGGGAGAGGATGGAGGCGGAAGAAGTACTATCTTGCCCCCTGACAATCCCTTACCCAGATAGTCGTTGGCATCCCCCCACACCTTTATGGTTATGCCTGGGGGCAAGAAAGCGCCAAGACTTTGTCCAGCCGATCCATGTAACTTGATAAGTATGGTGTCCTCGGGCAAACCAACGGCTCCGCGTCGCTTGGTCAGTTCATAACCAAGTAGGGTTCCTACGGTCCTGTCCACGTTCCTGACAGGCATCTCTATCTCCACCGGTTTGCCTTCCTCCAGTGCTGGCAGGCAACGGTCCATGATGGCTGTGTCCAAGGATTTCTCCAACCCGTGATCCTGCTCTCTCACCCGTCGCCTGGGAGTCTCTGGATCGACCTCGGGAATGGCCAATATAGGGGAAAGATCGAGATTCGAAGCCTTCCAATGCTCTATAGCTGGATTCACATCCAACAGATCAACCCTCCCTATAGCCTCGTCTAGCGACCGAAGGCCCAGAGACGCTAAGTACTCCCTTACCTCCTCGGCAACGAATTGAAAGAAGTTGACCAAGTACTCAGGTTTGCCTGAGAATCTGCGCCTCAAGACGGGATTCTGAGTCGCAATACCAACAGGACAGGTATCCAGGTGGCATACTCTCATCATGACGCATCCGAGAACTGCTAGTGCCGCAGTAGCAAAGCCATACTCCTCTGCTCCTAGTAGAGCAGCTATAACCACATCTCGTCCAGTCTTCAACTGACCGTCCACTTGCACAACTATTCGATCGCGCAAGCCGTTGGCCAACAATGTCTGTTGCGTCTCAGCCAGACCGAGCTCCCAAGGACCTCCTGCATGCTTTATCGAGGTAAGTGGTGCAGCACCAGTTCCCCCATCATGACCAGAGATCAGCACGACATCTGCATGCGCTTTGGCAACACCAGCTGCTACCGTACCTACCCCTATCTCTGCCACCAACTTTACATGCACTCTCGCTCGAGGGTTCGCGCTCTTCAAATCATGGATCAGCTGAGCGATGTCCTCTATCGAATAAATATCGTGGTGCGGAGGAGGGCTGATCAAGCCAACTCCAGGGGTGGAGTGTCTGGTCTTGGCAATCCAAGGATAGACCTTGTGACCAGGTAGTTGACCTCCCTCGCCGGGCTTAGCCCCTTGCGAGATCTTGATCTGCAGGTCATCGGCATTGACAAGGTACTCGCTGGTCACCCCAAACCTACCTGAAGCCACCTGTTTGATAGCGCTACGTCTAAGGTCGCCATCTGGGCTTACTTGGAACCGCTCGGCATCCTCGCCACCTTCACCGGTATTGGACTTGGCCCCTAGTCTGTTCATGGCCACTGCCATAGTCTCATGTGCCTCTGCAGAGATGGATCCATACGACATGGCGCCAGTGGCAAAACGTTTGACGATCGAGGATACAGGCTCTACCTCCTCGATCGGCACAGGTGGGAGAACCCCTCGCTTGAGACGCATCAAGCCACGCAAGGTCGCCAGATGTTTGGCTTGTTCGTTAACGGCAGCAGAGTACTCTTTATACGTTTCATATCTACCGGTACGTGTCCCATACTGCAGTTTGAAGATGGTCAAAGGATTGAACAAGTGATACTCGCCCTCTCGCCGCCACTGGTAATCTCCCCCTACTCCCAGCTCGCGATGGACTAGCTCATTGGGACGGGCAGGATAGGCCAAGCTATGCCGCATAGCCACTTCCTTGGCAATAACATCCAACCCGACTCCACCCAAGCGACTCGGAGTACCAGTGAAGTACTCATCGACGAGCTCATCGGACAAACCAATGGCTTCGAACACCTGCGCTCCGGTGTAAGAGGCCACTGTCGAAATGCCCATCTTGGACATAACCTTCAACACGCCCTTGCCAGTAGCTTTGATGTAATTGCGCCTTGCCTGCCTAGGATTCACTCCTTCCAGCGCCCCTCTGGCAATCAGATCGTCTATGGTTTCAAAGGCGAGGTAGGGGTTCACAGCCGAGGCGCCGTATCCAATGAGCAAGGCTACATGATGAACCTCTCTGGCCTCTCCGGTCTCCACGACCAAGCCAACCTTGGTTCTGGTGCGCTCCCTTATCAGGTGATGGTGAACCGCAGAGGTGAGTAACAAGGCAGGTATAGGAGCTAGCTCCCTGGAACTGTTCCTGTCCGAGAGAATAATGATGTTGGCTCCATCATCAATGGCTTTGCTCACTTTGGCGCGTACCTCTTCGATGGCCTTCTTGAGACCATCGCCACCATCGGCTACCGGGAAGAGGCCGTCTATGGCATAGGCTTTGAACCCCGGCGTCTCACCGTGCTCGTTGACATACCGCAGTTTGGCCAAGTCCTCGTTGTCAATCACAGGGAATGGAATGATGATCTGACGACAGGACTCGGGAGAGGCACTGAGCAAGTTGCCCTCGGGACCAATGGTTGCCTGGAGAGAGGTGACCAACTCCTCTCTGATGGCATCAAGTGGTGGGTTGGTCACCTGGGCGAACAGCTGAGTGAAGTAGTCATAGAGCAGCCTGGGCTTGGATGACAGTACTGCCAAGGGAGTGTCTGCACCCATCGAACCGATCGGCTCTGCACCATTCTTGGCCATGGGCATGATGACCATTCTCAGCTCCTCTTCGGTATAGCCGAAAAGCCGCTGGTGGTTGACGACTGAGGCATGCTGAGGGGTGAGCATGTATCTCGGAGGAAGATCTTCCAAACTTATCTGACCAGCTCTAACCCACTCTGCATAAGGGTGGGCCTTGGCCAGCTCTGACTTGATCTCGTCGTCTCGGATCATGCGACCTTGCGCTGTATCCACGAGCAACATCCTGCCTGGCTGGAGACGACCTTTGGTAACTACCTTGGCAGGGTCTATGTCCAATACTCCGGTCTCCGAGGCCATCACGACTATCCCATCGTCGCTCACCCAGTACCGTGCAGGTCGAAGACCATTTCTATCCAGCACTGCTCCGATCAGGGTGCCGTCGGTGAACGCAATGGCTGCAGGACCATCCCATGGCTCCATGAGCGATGCATGGAAGCGATAAAACGCTCTCCGCTCCTCATCCATCTCTTGATCGTTCTCGAATGCTTCGGGAATCATCATCAAGATTGCATGAGGCAAGGATCTTCCCCCCAAGTAAAGGAGCTCTACCACCTCGTCGAAGGAGGCCGAATCCGATAGTTCGGGGGTGCAGATGGGGAACGCTCTCTTCAGCCCACCAGGAAACAACTCACTCTCCAGTAGAGACTCCCTTGCCCTCATCCAGTTACGATTGCCCCGTAAAGTATTGATCTCACCGTTGTGAGCCATGTACCGATATGGATGAGCAAGGGACCAGGAGGGGAAGGTATTGGTAGAAAACCGCGAGTGCACTATGGCCAAGGCGCTCACCAGGGCAGGATCGGAGAGATCCTGATAGTACTTCCCTAGCTGGGGGGCTGTAAGCATACCCTTGTATACGAAGGTTCTCGAGGACAAGGAGGGGAAGTATACCCCTTCCACTTCGTGCTCGATTCGCTTGCGCAGAAGGAATGCCCTGCGCTCGAGCATCAAGCGACTGTCAGGATCCTTGGGATCTCCGTTGGAGGAAGCACCCTTCATGAGAGTGGAGGAGTGTTCAGCGGGGGCAAGAAAGACTTGACGAATCCTGGGCTCGGCCCTCCTCGCCGTCTTGCCTAACATGGAGTTGTCCGTAGGGACATCCCTCCAACCAATCACTACAAAGCCCTCGTCCTCTGCCAATTTGCCTATTCTCTCGACAACGGAGGCCTCTGCCTCGCTCTCTCTGGGCAGGAAGACCAAGCCACTTATGTAACACCCCTCTTCGGGAAGGGAAAAGCCACTCTCATCTGCCAACCTCTCGAACAGCTCGTGGGGCATCTGCATCAATATGCCTGCACCGTCCCCTGTATCTGGTTCACTACCAGAAGCCCCACGATGCTCCAAGTTCAACAAAACGGTCATTGCCTGTGAGATGAGGGCATGGCTACGCGTGCCAGTCATATCGGCTACAAAAGCAACTCCGCAGGCATCGTGTTCGAACTCTGGCCTCCACAAGCTCCCAGATAGAGAGCGTCTAGGATCTCCGAGGGTCAGTCGAGAGGTTGATGAGCTATCTTGTCTCATCGTATTGCCGTCCAAGCAGCATGATCGACAATCTCGATTTCACACCTGTAACTGCAAGCTCTAAGCGTCGTATCCACCTCCACGATGTTTCCTAAACAGTTAGTTGTACATAACATATGAAAATTTCAATACACTGGCTGTAGAGGCAACCACGCTCACAGCTGTACCACTCTCAGCTGCATGCTGGTTGTTCATAGACACAAAACAACCCATACGGTCTACATGTCCACTGCCAACAGCCACTTCACATCGAGGGACGACGCTGGCCCACATGCTTGTCTATTAGCTATCATATACAAAGATGAAACCTGACGTGATCATAGTTGGTGGCGGCCTCATCGGACTAGCCAGCGCTTGGAAATCTCGAATCAAAGGTATGGCTGTCACTGTGGTAGATCCCCACTTCGGAAAGGGAACCTCTCATGTAGCAGCAGGTATGCTTGCTCCTGTTACAGAAGCTCACTATGGAGAGGAAGAGGTGGTGCGCATCAACTCTGCCTCTGCTGCCATGTATCCAAGCTTCGTTGAAGAACTCGAAGAAGCCTCCTCTCAACAAGTAGGTTACAGAGATACGGGCACTCTCGTGGTGGCAGGAGATCCTTCTGACCGGGCTGCTCTTACAGAACTGGTCGAGTTCCACCAATCGTTAGGCCTTGACTCGGAGTGGATAGCTCCTACTGAAGCAAGGAGACTGGAGCCATCACTTGCCCCATCCATAGCCGGTGCCATCCTCGCCCAAGGAGATCACCAAGTAGACAACAGGCGCTTGATCTCCGCTCTCATAGAGGCAAATCGTCGTGCAGGAACCGAGTTGATTACCGGATCAGTGAAGGAGTTCGAGGTATCGAAGGACAAGCTGAAGGGGGTACTGCTTGACAACGGAGCACGGTTGGAGAGCGACAATTTCCTGCTGGCTGCAGGGGTGTGGTCCAATACGATACCCGGGATACCGGAGCCAGTGCAACCAACCGTTCGTCCAGTGAAGGGTCAGTCAGCCAGATTGCACTTTACCTCTGCTTCGCACAGCCAAGGGGCTATCTTCCCTCGATATACCTTGAGAGCGCTTGTGAAAGGGGTTCATGTATACATGGTCCCAAGAGAGTCAGGCGAGATGGTGCTAGGAGCCACTATGGAGGAGCGAGGATTCGATACCTCCGTCACTGCTGGCGGCTTGTACGAACTGCTCCGTAATGCACGCCAAATTTTTCCTGGCATAACTGAACTAGAGCTCTCCGAGACCATAGCTGGACTCCGTCCAGCCACCCCAGGGAATCTTCCCCTCCTAGGTGCCTCAGGAATACCAGGTCTTACTATAGCAACCGGGCATGGGAGAAATGGAGTGCTTCTCACTCCCCTGACCGCTGAGGTAATCTCGGATTATCTGACAAAAGGAGAGTTGAGTTGGGTTTTGGAGGTGTGCTCAACAGACCGCTACAAGCAAGACGCTCAAAGCGGATGAGATGCCGTCCTGTTACTTCATTGTTGCCATGACTACTATCGCTGATGTCAGAGGAAGATCCGCTGGCTTTGACGCACAGTATTCAGCTCATAGCTACTGCTGCAGCAGTCAATACTTATGCCCCCAATGATAGCCATAACCGTGAACGGCGAAAAAAGGGAGGTCTCCGAAGGAACCTCCCTTGCCACCCTAATCTCTGACACGAGAGTGGATAGGCGAGGGATCGCTGTCGCCGTCAACCAAGAGGTCGTGCCTCGAAGCTTGTGGGATAACACGATTATCTCTAATCAAGATTGCATAGAGATAATTACAGCAGTACCAGGTGGTTGAGTCGTGACATTATTTGTTGTTATCCAGCATTAAGCATCACTGGGTATTTATATGCTTCACTGAATAAACCGCGTTAATATACGCAATAGAGGAGGATTGCCTTGAGTACAACAAGAACCACTACCCTCAACTCCACGGAAACATCGAATGACGTAGGAAGTTCAAACGACCTATTTGTTCTTGGCGGTGAGACCTTCTCCAGCCGCCTCCTCCTAGGCACTGGTGGGGTAACGAACTTCGAGATCCTGAAGGAAGCAGTACTAGCTTCAAAAGCAAACATTGCAACTGTAGCCATACGACGAGTGAGTATGGATGCCAAAGAATCACTCCTGGACATACTAACCCGTCTTAACGTAAAGATCCTGCCCAACACCGCTGGCTGTCACACCGCAGCTGAAGCTGTCCTAGTGGCCAAGCTCGCTCGCGAAGCATTGGGGACCAACTGGGTGAAGCTAGAGGTCATAGGCGACGAGATCACTCTGTTGCCAGATGCAACTGAGCTCCTCGAAGCGGCTGAAACCTTGGTGCAGGAGGGATTCACGGTCCTCCCTTACACGAATGACGACCCCATTTTGGCCAAACGCTTGGAACAGGTAGGATGTGCAGCGGTTATGCCATTAGGCTCCCCTATTGGCACAGGTCTTGGGGTTGCCAACCCACATAACCTGGCTATGATCATCGAGTCTGTATCCGTACCTGTCATCCTCGATGCAGGAGTTGGCACTGCCTCCGATGCCTGCATAGCTATGGAGGCTGGCTGTAGTGGCGTGCTAGTGGCCTCAGCTATAACAAGAGCCAAAGAACCTGCCCTTATGGCCTATGCTATGCAGCAAGCAGTACAGGCAGGGCGTGCTGCATATCTGGCCGGACGCATACCCAAGCGCTTCCACGCTGTGGCTTCCTCTTCATTCGAACAAATGCCCGATCTGAAGCCAGATCCTATGAAGGATCCTATGAGAAGAGAACAGGTCGGTTGAGTTCCTCTTGCCCTACACCAGTTGTCGCTATGACCATAGCGGGATCCGACTCCAGCGGAGGAGCAGGGATTCAAGCGGATCTCGCTACCTTCTCTTCTCTAGGGGTATTCGGAACCACCGCTATAACCGCTATAACCGCGCAGAATACTTTCGAGGTATCCGATGTGGACTCAGTCTCCCCTGCCATGGTGGAAGCACAGGTCAATGCAGTGATGAGGGATATGGATGTTCGAGCAGTAAAGACAGGTATGCTGGCCGAAGTACCCATAGTCGAGCTGGTTAGCGATCTAGCCGCTCAGGGAAGGCTACCCAACCTCGTAGTGGACCCAGTTCTTCTCTCCAGCTCTGGATACGAGCTGATCAAGGGAGATGCACGGCACGCCTATCTAAATCGGCTGTTCCCTCATGCCCTAGTGATCACTCCCAACATGCAGGAGGCGTCATACTTGCTGGATACCGAGATTACTAATATAGAGGAGATGGTTGAAGCTGCCAAACGCCTTACTGACAGCGGGGCTCGATATGTCATTGTAAAGGGTGGTCACCTTCGATCGAACCACTCCGTTGATGTCGTAGCAGATGCATCTGGCATAAATCTGTTGGAAGAGGAGATGGTGCCCACTGACAACATTCACGGTACAGGGTGCACCTTTTCAGCTGCTATCGCTGCTTTCCTGGCCATGGGCCGAGCACCAATGGAGGCATTCAGAGAGGCCAAGGGCTATGTAACCTCTTCCATCAGAGGGGCGAGATCCTGGAAATTAGGCAAAGGTCACGGTCCTATAGATCATTTCTCCTGGTGCAGGTAGCTTATTAGTTCAGCTCAACCACATGCTCATTATACGAGAGCTACAGTATCTTTACAGGCAGATTAACCTATCTAGTAGAGCCTGAGTACGTACCGTCCTTATAGGGCCTTTCACCTCCGCCACCACGAACAGCAAAACCCATCATCTGGCGCACGAGAAGTACGTACCGTCCTTATAGGGCCTCTAGATAGGAGCTACGGACGAGTATATAAACAGAACACAGCTGGATCTGCACGTTCTCAAAGGGCAGATGAGGATACACCACGATTGGTCATCTCTGGCTCGGGGACTGCTCGATCTGTATGGAGCCAACTAGACATAGCGGACACCAGATCCTCCTCCCACAGCATCCAGCTCCAAAGCAGGAGATCCAGTGGGTAAATCAGGTATCCAAACCTTGTGGCAGGAGCCATGATAATAACCACGGCCATTGCCAATCCAGTTGCTCTAGCCGCGTCAGAGGCACTGCGAGGACGCTTGATGAACACTAGGTAAGCCATGAGAGCCAAACCGAAGAGTATTACACCAAAAGACCAGAGATGCTTCACCCCCGGAAAGGCTGTAGCTATAAGATGACCTAATAACGGGCTAGCAGCGGGAGAGTGGATACCGGTCAATCCCAGCGGGAAGCGTATTACGTTATCAATAAAAGCAACTGGGTTATGCATGACCGAGGGAAGGATCGTTGGCACTACCACAAAAGACACAGCAAGAGCCATTCGCCCAATGGCTCTGTTCCCCTCTTTGTCCTTCGCTACCAGCAGCGCCAAGGGGATGAGAGGCCAGGCAGTGAACTTCAAAGTACCCGCCATTCCCAACGCCAAGCCAGACAACATTGGATTTCTTCGTTGCAATAACACCAGTCCTAACAGCATGAAAGCAAGAACAGGCAGATCATCTCCCCCGGTAACCAATGGGAGCGCAGCGGTGGGCAGAACCGTGAGCGCTTGCAGTGCGCGAATGCGCGGTTCAGTGGTTCCCTTACACAACAGTGCCAGCACGGCAATAGCCACGATGAGAGTAAAGCCTGTGAAGGCTACCCTGGCATCGGATAGTCGGGCAGGAATATCGTCACTACTGCTGGGCAACCCGAACAAAACCATGCCAGGCAGATAAGGAAAGTATGCCTCATAAGCGGGAGCCCTAGCAGAAGAGGAAGAACGAACTTGGCTAGGCAGAGGGGCAGAAGACCCCTTCAACCTTGCAGTATCATTGGAGCGCACTAGAACAGACGAAGGGGAGACAGCGACTGAAGCGACGTGCTGGTTGTCTCGAAAAGTAGAACCATTCTCGCCACCCCCGGTTGAAACAGCATCTCTCCTCTTGATCAACTGATAAGGATCCTTGCCCTTGGCGACCCGCTTTGCTGCTTGCTCTACGACAACAACCTCGGGCTGTTCATGATTACCGGGTAAACCGCTAGCCTGCCAAGCCACCTCCAGTGCTAGCGGCAACAAAGTAGCCCCTATCAACGCTACGAAAAAAGCTGATATACGAGCCTTGGTCCAGTTATTGTTGGGGCTTCCAGTAAAGCGACGAGCAGCGAGCAAAGAGATCAGAGCAGCGAGCAAATATGGACCAATGGCTATCTTGCCCCATTGACGGTAGTCACTTAATCCAGCAAATAAAGCCGTCAACAAAGCAAATAAAGCAGAGAAGCCGTATATGAGTGCATCCCTGTACTCCGCCTTGAGGGAGAGGAGATAGCGCCAGAGGACAATTGGATACCTACTCAAGAAGGAGACACTCCTGCTTGTACAGGGGAAACTGCTATCTTTCCACCATCACAAGGCGCTATAGAGTAGTCAAGAACAACTGTGTGATATGCGTTCGGAGGAGTGATCTCCAACGAAGCAGCTCTCGGACAAGACCCTTGATCCCCCTGCGGTATGGCATTGAAGCCCATTACAAAAGAGGCTCTCCCCTGAGGAGCTAGTTTGATCGGGGTTGGCTCCAGATTGGTAAAGGCATAAGGTCCACCCCTGACTACATCGGTTGGAAGGTCATCACCAAGAGAGGAGACCATCTGCATACCCGGGTACCCATACAAATCACACGACAAAGAGGACACATTGGTGAACGCCACCACTACCTCTACTGTCCCAGCGGCTACTCCACTGCGTACGACGCTCGGAACCAACTCAGACGAATGGCACCTTCCTGGTGCGGTGGTCTGCGAGGATGAAGGACTCTGTGGTGGAGAAGGCGTGGTGGAACTGGAAGATTCGTTATTGGGCGTGCTCGAGGTGGATGAAGAGCTCGAATGAGTCCTGGACGGGGAGGTGCTTCGTCCTTGCGGTGCTACCGAGGAGCGCGAAACCACCCCATGACTTCCAGAGCAAGCTCCAAGCAACAACCCAGCCCAGAGTGGCATAGATGACAAGAGCAATGTACGAAGCAATAGTCTCAAGAGAAGTCCTCTGGACGAACGTTCTCCAAGAACTCCCTGAACTGGCCTACGAGCTCATCGGAGTTGGCCTCCTCCTCTTCCTCCTCTTCTTCCTCTTCAGCCTGGAAGATTACTCCTTCGGCGTCCATGAGATCATCGGCCACATACAGCGGGCTACCCGTTCGGACAGCAAGAGCAACCGCATCAGAGGGGCGACTGGAAACAACTGGACGATTACTCCCAGCCCTCAACCATACCTCCGCGTAATAGGTAGCAGACCTCAACTCGGTAATTACAATATGTTCCACCGTGGCCCCCAGAGCTTCGATCAAGTCTCGCATGAGGTCATGAGTCATCGGGCGAGGAGTAGTTACACCTTGCAAAGCAAAGGCAATTGCAGTCGCCTCAGGTGCTCCTATGAAAATTGGCAGTGTTCGTCCCAGTCCTCCGGTCTCCTGCAAAAGCAGGACAGGAGTATTGGACTGTAGATCCACCCTTACAGCAGTCAGTCGCACTTCGACCATACTCTTAACTTACCCTTTGGACGAGGCTTCTACACACGCGCCTAACTAGTTGAGCATCAAATCAAACTATACCCATTCAACAGGACCTTTAAGTTCGTAATCCATATCTCTGAAAGATAGCGCCGAATTTTTTTCTTCCGACAAGATCTTGAATGCTGCATCTGTTCGTGAAGGCAAAGCAAGTTCCTCGGAGCGCATCGTAACCTCGGAAGGGGAGACACTTCATCTGGCATTGTCGTTCTCAACCCTACACATGAACCGTGACCTCGGAGAGGAGAGCACCTCAGCCTCCAACTTGTTCACGCATTACTTTACGCAACAGAATGTCTTTCAAGGAACGTCCTAGATCGGAGAGATCTGCGAGGGCATCATTCGCTTTTTGTCGTGCTTCTGGATTGCGTTGGCGGAACAAAGGAAGCACTATTTGAGTGTAAAGCGATGCCTCACGCTCAGCTGCATACTTGAATAGTCTCAAGTGTCGAGGTCCAACTCCGTACTTGGAGAATGCTGCTGCCAACTTCGCAGTCAAGAAAGCATCTTCATCGTAGTAGACGGCCCCCATTGTTTGACGCCCTTCCAAAAGGCCGTAGCTCTCCAGCTCCATCAAATAGCTCTCTGACAATCCAGTGGATGCGGCAAGCTCTGTTATGGTGAAGCTAGCCCCAGAGACATGCTCACGACGAAAGCTTTCTCTAGCAACCTCATCACTCACGGCAAGTACCTCCTCCCCGGAGTCATCATAACTGCCGGTCTCTATTCGGCTGCTTGCATCAGGGGTAATCTCATCGGTCGCTCCGACACCAGATGCTATTGCATGCCCTTTTTGAGAACTCTCCTCAAAGGTCGAGGCTTCCCGTTGCTGACCACTAGCTTTCGTTGAAAGCTCTTGAACCTCTGCCAACTTGCCTTTTATAACCTTCAAAGGAAGAAAGTGCTCACGTTGTTGCCTAAGTATCCACCTCAGTCGATCTACATCTGAGTCATAGAACTTCCTGTACCCCGAGGGGGTGCGTTCAGGTTCTACCAGCCCCTGGCTCTCCAGGAATCTGATCTTCGAGATGGTAACGTCAGGGAACTCCTCTTTCAACAAGGTAAGAACATCCCCAATGGATAGGTAGGGTCGGCCCAGCACTATCCCTCCCTAGCGCTCCCCCACCGATAGGAACACGAGCTTGAACTTGCCTACCTGTACTTCATCACCGTTGTTCAACTCTTCTTCCTCGACACGTTGCCTATTAAGGTAAGTGCCGTTAAGTGAGCCCACATCTCGAACGATATAGCGCCCCTCCTCCCTGACGAACTCGGCATGGCGTCTCGATACGGTGATGTCATCCAGAAATATCTCGCTGTCGGGGTGACGACCGGCACGCGTTACCTCCGCGTCCAATACATAACGTGTGCCTGCATTAGGTCCCCGTTTGACAACCAAGATACCCGTACCTTCGGGAAGCTCTTGTACGGATATAGAAAGCTCCTCTTCTCCTGCTTCTGTCGCCTCCTCGGTAGGAATCAATGTAACTGTGGCATCCGAGGGAACTATGTTCAGCACAGCACCACATGACGAACAGAAGTTTGAACCTGGCGCATTCTTATGACCGCAGCTGCTGCAGAAAACTCCCTCCACGTTGTTCACCTTTTCCATCACATTACAGCAAGAGAATCAATCATCGAACAAATACAAGGACAGCCGATAGGCTTCCTCTCTCCTTTTCCTTGATACTAACTACCTCAGTTCCGACCTTTCACAGATGAAACTGCTGGGAGAGCATGAAGGCAAGCTTTAGGTCTCCTCCCCTGATACTGTTCGGGCATAGCCTTCCGCATCCATGAGTTCTTCCAAAGTTGTACCTGCACTTGGCTTAATTAAGCACATCCATCCAGCTCCGTATGGATCTTGGTTAATTTTTTCCGGAGAATCAACCAGACTTGAGTTCACCTCCACCACTACCCCGCCTACAGGAGCGTACACCTCAGAGACGGATTTAGTTGATTCTATCTCGCCCAACACATCCCCCGCTTCGATCTCCTTGGAGACCTCTGGGAGGTCCACAAATACCACATCCCCAAGTGCATCTTGGGCATAGTCGGTTATTCCAACTCTAACCAGGCCATTTGCTTCCAGCTTGGCCCACTCATGATCCTGTGTGTAACGAAGTTCATGGGGTATGTTCACGGCACCCGAGCATACCCTAAAGGTAAGCCTCTCGCTTGGCCTAACTCAAAGCGACACATCCACTAACATCTCACCAGGTTGAAGATTGGGTCAAGAGGATAGCTGCCTCCACTATGCCACTCCCCAACCGGCATCCTTAACGACTAGAGTTGATGTCCCTTCTCGCTCTGCCTCGTTACTGCTATACTCCTCATGCAGGCTGCTGCAACAACTGACGAAGGCGAGCAGAGTACTCTTGTGCTTTGGCTCTCGCCTCTGCTTCACTATTGCTCTCTGCCCAAACATGGGTGAGTGGCTCTTCCGGATCGGGCAACACCAAGGCCCACCCATCCTCATCGACAACTTTCACCCCATCGACCAGCACAACTTGACGCTCTCGAACCTTTTCCAAGAAAGCTCGCATAAGCATACCTTTGCTCTCCCAAGGAGTAATCACTCCTTGGTGAGCGATATGCACCTTGGGCAAACTACTCACCAGTTTGGAAAGTTTCAATCCTCTACCAGCTATCAACGAAACGAGTCGCAACAAGGCTGCTACCCCATCATAGGCAGGCAAGAAATCAGGAAATATAAAACCTCCATCTTGGCTAGCGGCAAAGTCAGCCCCCTCTGAACTAGCTACCTCCATTAGGTGGGCACTCGAAAGCTTGGTCCATAGGATTTCTCCACCGTTGGCCCTGCATATATCCTCTGCTGTTTTGGAGGCGGCTACAGGCAAAGCTACTCGAACACGTTCCTTGACAGCAGTCAACAAGGAAAGCATGAGCAACAAGAACTCGTCACTACTCAAGATATGACCCATGTCATCGACCAACTGGATCCTCTCACCGTCGGCATCAATAACTGCACCTAGGTGAGCACCTGAGGCTACAACCAGTTCCGCCACTCGGTTGAGCCGACCCTTCTGATCGAAGTCCATGGCTCCTTCGCTGGAAAGGTACGGGTTCACCACCAGGACATCCGCTCCAAGTCGAGCAAGTGCATTAGGCATGACCAAGCTTGCAGCACCATGTGCATAGTCGAGCACCAGTTTGAACTTCGCCGCTTGGGTGGCAGGGAGGTCGATTCCCTCCAACAGGGCTGCGGCATAGAGTTCAAGTGTCCGAGCTGGAAAGCCAATCTCGCCTATCTCGGAGGCCAGAGCCCTTCGAAACTCCTCGCGGTAATATATTCGCTCTATTTTCCGCTGTAAGGGTTCAGCCAGGTCAATCCCTCGCTCGTCAAAGAACCTGATGACAATCGACATAGGATCATCCGAGGCCAAACGAACGGTAAATCCCCCTTGACAACTGCTGGCACGAATTTGAAACCTAGTTACAGGAACAGTAGCAACTTCGAGATCATCAACGTTGACTCCAGCAGCATTGCACCCCACCATCATGGCTCGCTTGAGTACTCTAGCGGCCCTACTGGAATCACGAGAAGCCACTATTCTGTCGCCTTTCTTGAGGTGGCTGGCATAAGCCATGGACAACCTAACTGCCAACTCCGGTGTAATGTCTACATTGGCCAACCCGGCCACCCCAAGCCTGCCAAACAAACTCCGTGCGCCTCGCGATTCCCACACGATGGAGGAGTTCACAATGGCCCCAGACTCTACTGTTTTGAAAGGATAGATCTTCACTCCTGCCTTGACGACAGCCTGCGCTCCCACAAAACACTCTTCGCCAAGCACTACCCCCTCTTCGCAAATCACCCCTTGACGTAGATCGCTGGAACGCCCTACCACACATCCGGACAGTCGTACCCCCTGTCCGAGATAAGCATTGTCATGCACGACGCTTCGTTCAATAAAAGCACCGCTTTTCACTCTGGTATTTCTGCCAATCACGCTATAACGACCTATATGGGCCTCAGGACCTATTACGCAGTTATCTCCTATGATTGCAGGCCCTTCAAGGTTGGCATTGGGATCAACCTCTGCACCTTCTCCCAACCAAATCCCTGGACGAAGAGGAAATCCTTCTATATCGACCTGCACCTTGCCATCCATGATGTCCTGGTGAGCGCGAACATAGGCATCCAGAGTACCTACGTCCTCCCAGTAGCCATCGGAAGGGCACCCGAACAACGGCTTGCCGGCCGCTAATAGGGCTGGAAAGACATCTCCAGCAAAATCACACATTTTAGCTTCAGGTATGAAGTCGAATATCTCAGGTTCGAGGATGTACACACCTGTATTGATGGTGTCACTGAACACCTCACCCCAACCAGGCTTTTCCAGAAATCTGACGATCGAACCGTCTGGATGAGTGATAACAATTCCGAACTCTAGAGGATTTTCCACTGCCTTGATGGCAATCGTGGCTATACAGCCTCTGCTCTTGTGAAACTCCGCTAGGCTAGTTAGATCGAGATCAGTTAATACATCGCCAGAGATGACCAAAAAGGGCTCATTGAGTTCCTCACGAGCATTCATGACCGATCCTGCCGTCCCTAAAGGTCTCTCTTCGGTAGCATAGACCATGCGTACCCCGAACTCTGATCCATCTCCGAAGTAAGTTCGTATAGCATTGGCCATATAGGCAACTGTGACCACTATGTCGGTAAAGCCATGCTGACGCAACAGAGCTACTACATGTTCCATCATGGGCCTATTGGCTATGGGTAGCATAGGTTTCGGCTGATTGGAGGTAAGTGGTTTAAGCCTGGTCCCCTCGCCTCCTGCCATGATAACTGCCTTCATCGAAGATCTCCCTCTCTTCCCTCTGGAGTCATGTCCGCTAAAGGAACAGATCCTGCAACATGAACAACGGGTTCATGGTCGACAGAACGTGCAGATAACGCTTTTCGTGCTTTTGGCAGATAAGCACCTAGAGCGACCCAAGAAAGAGCTAGAGCTGGAATAACCACAATCCAAGCAATCTGGTGTAAGTCCTGCTGCCAGACGGCATAGCCATCACTTAGCAAGAAGGCAGGCAGAGCAAACATCATACCAAAGGTACCTGCCTTGCCAACCCACAAGACATCAACCCGCCTAGCTTTGAGGCCAGCCAGGACAAGAACGGAAAGCGAGACTATCACCTCACGTAGCAAAGCTATCGCTCCAAGCCACTCTGGGATCGCCCCATAGACCACTCCTCCCACAACTGCCGTGCCCAACAAGATGCGATCGGCAGTTGGGTCGAGAACCTTTCCCACCAAGGATACTTGATGAAAGTGACGCGCCACGAAACCATCGAACCAATCGGTGGCACCCAAAGCACCCAACAAAATTGCTGCTGCCACAGGCTCATGCATGCCCAAGAGAAGATAAGCGAACACGGCCGTCAAGACGATACGCGTCATGGAAAGAAGGTTGGGTACAGTAACCACTCTCGTCCTAGCAACTTGCTCGTCTGCGTTTGTCACTGCCGGCTATTGTACAGACTGCACCAAGCTATGAGACCGAAACCTCTCTGACTTAGAGAAAGAACCTCTCTGACTTAGGAAGACGGTACGATCATTGCCTAGATGTGCCTCCATATGTGCCCACTACATAGGTTGATTTCTTCATTATATGCAAATTACGCTACGATAGCGTAGCGTATTATTATTGAAGAAGGTTTCCTCTACCTATTTAGTCAGCAAAGTCAGTACGGAGCGACTATGGAAGAGGGCGAACGAGATGAAGATGGGTTATTAACAGTAGTTATCCAAACTCCAACCATGAGGTAGACGACCGAGGGGATCAATGAGTGAAAGAGCCACGGAAAAAAGGGATACGATAAAGCGGCGATGGTGGATTTTGGTAGTTTTGTGTGTGAGCCTGGTGATGGTTGGGCTCGACAATACTATTCTCAACGTAGCTCTTCCCACCCTGGTACGTGCTCTCCATGCCTCCTCCAGCCAACTCCAATGGATAGTAGACGCTTATTCGGTGGTATTCGGTAGCCTGCTCTTGACCGGAGGGAGCTTCGGGGATCGAATTGGGCGCAAAACTACTTTCATAGTTGGCCTAGTTGTCTTTGGCACTGGATCGGCGGCTTCTGCATTCTCTGGAACAGCAGATCAACTCATCGCTGCCAGGTTGTTCATGGGGGTAGGAGGAGCGCTGGTGATGCCCTCTACGCTCTCTATCTTGATCAACGTCTTCACCGTACCTCATGAACGTGCTCGCGCTATTGGGATATGGTCGGGCACTACTGGAGTTGGGGTAGCAATAGGACCAATCCTTGGCGGATGGCTGCTCAGTCACTTTTGGTGGGGATCGGTTTTCTTGGTCAACGTGCCTATAGTCATACTGGGATTAGCCGCTTCTTTATGGATAGTCCCCAACTCCTCTGACCCGAGAGCTTCCAAGCCTGACCCAATTGGCTCTCTTGTCTCCATGGCTGGGCTGGGAAGCCTGTTATGGGCGATCATCGAGGCGCCGGTGCATGGATGGAGAGCGCTGGAGACCATAGCAGCCTTCGCCATAGGAATTCTGCTCATTGGCAGCTTTCTCGCATGGGAGTTGCATACATCTCACCCCATGTTGCAAATGAGCTTCTTCAAGAAGGCCAGATTCTCTGCGGCCAATGCCTCTATTACGATGGTGTTCTTCGCCTTGTTTGGATCAATGTTCATGATAACCCAGTACCTGCAGTTCGTCATGGGATACTCTCCACTAAAAGCAGGAGTCATGATACTTCCTGTATCGGTAGTCCTTGGTCTAGCTGCCCCGCTATCGATAAGCGTCGAACGCAAAGCTGGGACCAAGATCGTTGTAGCCGCTGGATTGCTTCTCATCAGCTATGGACTATGGGACCTGTCAGACCTGACTGTTTCCTCGCATTACTCCACGATCCTCATTCCGCTGATAATGCTGGGAGCAGGCATGGGATTCGCCATGGCTCCTGCCACTGAGTCGATCATGGGATCGTTGCCACCGGATAAAGCTGGTATAGGCTCGGCAACCAATGGCACTATGATTCAAGTGGGAGGCTCCTTAGGAGTAGCAGTACTGGGGAGCGTAGAGGCAACCCGTTATGTGGACCATGTCAACCAACTCATGCACGGTCACGCTGTTCCTGCGCAGGCTGCTCAAGCCATTCGCAGCTCGATCGGGGGAGCATTGGCAGTGGCACACTTGGCAGGAGGGGTAATTGGTAAAGTGCTGGCCAGCTCCGCAAAGGTTGGTTTCACCAATGGTATGAGCAATGCTGTGCTCGTAGGGGCGATGGTTACCGTAGTTGGAGCCATAGTAGCGTTATTGTTCCTACCCTCACGAGCCCAGGAGACAGCCAGTGGCTCTCGAATGATCCAAAAAGGAAGTGTCACATTAGCTCAATCAAACAATGCCCCTGTTTCACACCTGCTTCCGACGGAAGATATCGTACTCGATCAACCTGCCCACGATCCCTCAATGGATGAGCCAGCGCACCAACCACTCCATCATTCACAAACATGAACATCTCGTCCAAGCAGGTAAAGACAAGGGTCCCTCGTACCCATCGCCCTCGATCGAACAGTGATGCCACGAGAGGAAAGGCAGGTAGACCGCGAAGCCACGATGCGGATTCGGCTATCCTTGGAGCCACCGTAGAGCTCCTCTGCGAACATGGTTTCAGAGACCTGACCATGGAGGCGGTTGCAGCAAGAGCCGGGGTGGCCAAGACTACTGTCTACCGTAGATGGCCAACCAAGCTGTCTTTGGTAATTGAAGCCGTGTCACAGACCATAACTGCAGACCTGCCAATTCCCAATACGGGGACTCTATCTGGAGACATTCGGGCAGTGTTGCATGAGTTCGTCGAGATAACCAATCGACCATCCGGTCGGGCCATCCTAAAGCTATTGGCCGAAGGTGGATCCGACCCTGATCTGAAGGAAGCTCTTCGTCTTCGCTTTCTGGAGCAGCGGACCACCAACTTGACGATGATGATGGAGAGAGGCTTAGCTCGCGGAGAGGTGAGGGCTGACGTGGATATAGAACTAGCCATAGACATGGGAGTGGCTACAGTCATTCACCGACTTGTGTTCATGGAAGAACCTTTGGATCACGAAGCTGCTGACCACCTCGCTACTTTGCTCATCTCTGCAGTAATAGCCCGATGAACAAACGAGATTAGCTAATCGTAGGGCATCGCTACGAAGAGCTAAAATCACTTCAATATAACTATATTATCTTATGTATAGGTGCATGTATAGTTGGGAATAGTTCTGTAGGAGAGCTTCCATTACGCAGGCTTAAAGCTCATCTCGTCCCTTTGATGGAGCTCCTATTACAAGATCAGCAGGACTACCTATACTCTAAGTATGTACTCATCACCATCGAGCAAGTTAATTGCGCTGGTTTCCTTCGCAATAGTTTTGACGACTATTGGAGTGGGTACAGGGCTTGTCATGAGCCAGTCATCCACTACCATCACCCCTAGAAGTAGCGGAATTCACAAAATCCGCCATGTCATTATTATTTTTCAAGAGAATCGATCATTCGACAGTTACTTTGGCACTTTCCCAGGAGCGGATGGGATCCCTATGAAAGATGGGATGCCGACGGTTTGTCTCCCCGATCCTGCCCTTGGCCGCTGTGTCCGACCATATCCAGATCATGCTGACGTAAACTACGGTGGCCCTCATGATGCCGGAGCTAGCGCTGTAGATGTTGGTAATGGTCGAATGAATGGTTTCATCAGGGAAGCATCAGGGCCCAAGAAGTCCAGCTCTTGTCTTCCCTCACAACCAGCGTGTGCATTTGCTATCCATGCCGCTGACATCATGGGGTATCATACACGTTCGGATATACCCAACTACTGGACGTGGGCCCATAACTTCGTGCTTCAGGATCATATGTTTGAGTCGATTCACTCCTGGAGCTTCCCCTCCCATCTTTACCTAGTGTCTGGTTGGTCAGCTGATTGCGTGATACCCAAAGATCCAGCTAGTTGCTACAGTTCACTTATGCCCAAGCTAGCCACGCCTACAGATCCGACCCCTTATGCCTGGACAGAGATCACTTGGCTTCTCCACCGAGCAGGGGTTTCTTGGGCATGGTTCTTGGACCATGGTGGTAGCAGTGTACAAGGCCATGTCAAACCAAAGAGTCCAAAGCGAAACCATACCATAAAGGAGGGTGTCACAGCTCACATGGCTGTTCCAAGAACCACACCTGCAACACCGCACAAGAAGACATCCCATATTCTTCCCCCTGCTGGGCAGAGGGTACCTGCCATATGGGATGTGTTACCGGGGTTCACCGATGTGCACAATGATCGTCAACTCGCAAACATAAAGACTGACGCGATGTTCTTTACCGAAGCCAAGGATGGCACGCTTCCTGCAGTATCTTGGTTACTACCTGATCCTGTGGACAGCGAGCACCCACCAGCCAAGGTCTCTGTAGGTCAATCATACGTAACTCGGTTGATCGATGCAGTCATGAATGGTCCCGATTGGGGCTCTTCAGCTATCTTCTTGACTTGGGATGATTGGGGAGGTTTCTATGACCAAGTGGTTCCTCCAACTCCAGACGCTTTGGGGTATGGCATACGGGTCCCCGGTATCGTAATCAGCCCTTATGCTAAAGCCGGTTTCATTGATCACCAGACTCTCTCCTTCGACGCTTATCTTCGCTTTATTGAAGACGATTTCTTAGGTGGTCAGCGATTGAATCCTAAAACAGATGGACGACCTGATCCCCGCCCTGACGTGAGGGAGGCTATCTCGATACTCGGCAATCTCACTGCTGACTTCAACTTCAATCAAGCACCGCGCCCAGCCGATCCTCTACCTATTCACCCTCACACTACTCTAAAGGATGATCCAGCTGCAGATGCCCCACCGCCAAGCGCTTTTGGCCCACCTCTCAGCTGATCACATCTGTCAAACGATCTTGTCACTCAGCTCCTAGGGACGGCGGAGCCTTGTAGAGCGGTTTCCTATAGGGAAGTAGACTGAGTCTGAGCCGAAGACAATCGGGCAATTGTCACTCACAATTATCAATAAGGCAAGCGTGAAGGAGGCGGCGCGATGAGTGTAGCTATCGACGCGGCGCATGTAGGCTATAGGGATGTTCCACACATGCCCATATCCAGGGACATGATCCCCAACTTTGACAAGTGGTCCTGATGAGCTCATGAGCAGATATGACAAACACTTGGTCGATAGAACGGAATCTCCCCAGCCACGACTTTTTCATCCTGGAGCACCAGCTCAGCCAGCACCAGGTCGAGCACGACGAGACAAGGCCGTCGAAGTGGACTTCACCGAGAACAACATCTCATTTTGGGGATACCTCCACGATACCTACGGCGAAGCCGATAGCAGTGTGACGACTGTACACCTACTGGAGATGACTGGGCTGATCAGCATCCCTGACCTGGTGGTCGAACAGATCGAGCTGTTGCCTCGCACGACTGCGTTCGAGTTATGCGGACTTGCAGCTGAGCAAGTACCTACCGTGGAGGGATTGTCACTGGTCCGCGGATTCTCTCGCGGCGTGCGCGAACGCTTGGGTGGCAAGAAGGGCTGCACACATATGACCTCCCTTGTCCTGGAGCTTACCAGCACAGTGATCCTGTACTGGATGGCCCAGATCCGCAAGTACCTCCCTTACACCGAGGAGAACCGGGAAAGTGGACGCTGGGGGGCAGCAGCACTACAGGTGAACCCTGGATTCGTCGGTGTCTGCCTTGGTTGGGACGAAGATGGTGAAATGATGCGGCGTGCCCAGAAGCAGTTGATACAGCACCTCAACAAGGAACCATGATAGTGAGTGGCTACCTCCCAATTTCGTTTCGTGCCTTAGCCTACCCTGCCCTAAACTGACGTACCGACCAAAAGAGCAGGAAAGACTACGAGACAACCTCGAAGTGAACCTCGACCACCTATCAGCTGTAGGTATGGGATGGATCGTGAGATACCTGCTGAAACCCTAACTGCTCGAGATGCATAAATGGACCCATAGACGCACTGATGTATGCGGCACATTTAGCAAGATATCTACCTAGATTGTACTTAAACTGTGAGTATGGCAATCCTTCCCCAGGAACAAGTAGATGCTGGGATCCGTGGTACGGCCTGGTCCCATCAAGGAGACGAGCTGGTGCTTGAGTGGCAGGGAGCGGATTTTGCCGCGGCGCTGAAGTTCGTGAATCGGGTTGGGGAACTGGCCGAGCGAGCTCAACACCATCCGGACATAGACATCCGGTGGAACAAGGTGCGCCTGACTCTCTCCACCCACTCAGAAGGAGGGGTCACCTCCAAGGACATAGAGCTAGCTCACCAGATAAATGAGCTTGACAATCCACCTAGTTGACCAGATTGGCCTCGTAACCGCCCGTTTCATTCAGTCGCTCTGCTGGGCGCATGATGTTCGATACAAAAGACCATGTAGTCGTAGTCAACTACTTAACTCCGCATCTTGTGGATTATCTGCTACTGGATTATCTGCCGTCAGGTTCAAAGTCTTGTGCACTGTCTGCCATCAGGTTCAAGTACCCCATGACCTTCTCCACGGCTTGTTCTGCAGTTTGGGCACGGTCGACATGCATCGAAATACCATCGGAATCCGTCACTTCACAGCTGCCCAGGCTTACTACAGGAATACCCATACGCATTGCCAAAGACAATTCACTGAGAGTTCCCCAGCTGCAACCAACAGCAATGACAGCGTCGCAACTTTGTATTACTAAGCCATTACGCAGCTCTCCAAGACCGGTCGGAATAGCCACGCTGAGATGTTCGTTGCCAGCAGAACGATCACGTCCAGGCAACAATCCTACTGATAAACCACCAACTTGCTCAGCACCTTCGGAAGCAGCTGCCATAA
>JAMDDE010000029.1 GCA_023489235.1 Actinomycetota bacterium
GAGGTTCACTGGCGGTCAGCAATATCCTCCCTGTAAGATAGGCCTAGGTAAACGAGAGCAAGATCAGGAAAAGCATGAATAGCTATGCAAACCAAGAGTTTGCTCCTTTCAGCTTCCAGTTAGGCATCCTATGGGTAGCCTGCAGCAACCACGGCATATCGCGATCGTCATTTGATAAGCCTGAGAAGACGATCGATCACCTTCCATCCCCCTTTCAGGAAGCAGTAGAAACCGCCCTCTCCTCGGGAAACTCCACATCAATTCAGTTCGACTTGGACGGTCTAAGTGGGTTCACCAAAGAAGTGCTCATGGCGGTGTGTCATATACCTTACGGCAAGACAGATAGCTATGCTTCATTGGCTGCCACTATAGGCCATCCTCGTGCAGCAAGGGCGGTAGGCAACGCTGTCGGTTCCAATCCTATTCCAGTACTCATCCCTTGCCACAGAGTGGTTCGTTCCAATGGAGAACTCGGGGGTTACGCGTTCGGTACAGATATCAAGCGAATGTTGCTCGCGGCAGAGAGTGGCCCAACGCCCGCCTCAATGCCTCGACGCCTTCCTCGGCTATTCCATACCACGCCCAGCTCCCTCGTTGTTCACGTCTGAGCAGCCCGGCAGAGGTCAATATCTTCAAATGGTGACTAACCGTAGGTTGAGAGAGCCCTATCGCTTCGGTGAGCTCACATACACAGGCCATACCATCAGGACTTGCACTCAAAGCACTGAGAAGCTGGAGTCGCGCCGGATCAGCTACGGCCTTCAACAGGCGTGCAACTGCCTCTGCTTCCTCGCGATTCATTGGAGAAGAAATCCCCGTCTGCTCGCATACAGCTTGCACCACAGCATGCATGATCAAAGGGTACACGCTATAGGATGCAAAGATCGACTTACTACTCTCACGACTCATTCAGGGCTGAACATCCACGCTTCGTACCGTGTAACTCTACCAACATAATTTGAGACTTGGTCGCTTTAATCCTTACCAGCCTTTGGTTCGGGTCACATGGCTGGACAATCGTTATCCCATGAACCTCCCCGTCTTTACAGATGGGAACTTCAGATCTCTGTCGCTTATTCCACGTATATTCACACAACTTCCCCAAGGTGATCTAGTCCACCTCTTGTCTACCACCTCCTAGTCGTCCCTGAAGCTCAGGTTCGGCACCAACCAAAGTCGGCTCCAAGTTCGTACCCTGATGAGCTGCCACTGACGTTCCGCGACGAAGACAAGGCAAGGGTCCGTAAAAATAAGGACGTATTGACAGCTGTCAATATCTTATGAAACCATGGGAGTCGCAATGCCAGCTGCCATCGCCATATTCGCAATTACTCTTACCTTGGTCATTTGGCAACCTAGAGGACTTGGGATTGGCTGGAGCGCTCTTGGTGGAGCTGCAATAGCACTCCTTGTAGGAGTAATCCATCTGGCCAACATCCCCGAGGTATGGAATATCGTATGGAATGCCACCTTCACTTTTGTGGCGGTGATACTCATATCCTTGGTACTTGATGCTGCTGGATTCTTCGAGTGGGCTGCGCTCCATGTCTCCAGGTGGGGACGTGGCCATAGCAAGCTCCTCTTCGTCCTCATCATCTTACTTGGGGCGGCAGTAGCCTCGGTGTTCGCCAACGACGGAGCAGCCTTGATCTTAACTCCTATAGTTATGGAGATACTGCTCGCCCTCGACTTCTCTCCTGCAGCCTCACTTGCCTTCGTCATGGCCTGTGGGTTCATTGCTGATACCACTAGCCTACCTCTAGTAGTATCCAACCTAGTCAACATCGTTTCTGCCGACTACTTCCATATAGGTTTTGCTACATACGCCAAAGAGATGATTCCTGTCGACATAGTCTCTTTATTGGCCTCCACCGCCGCTTTGTACCTTTACTTCCATCGACGTCTACCCTCCGAGTACCACCAGGAAAACCTAAAAGAGCCGACAGAGGCTATCCGTGACCCACTCACTTTCAAAGTAGGATGGTGGGTACTCTTGGTAGTGCTAGCTGGCTACTTTCTCGCATCCGATCTCGGTATTCCCATCTCAGCAGTGGCGGGGGCAGGCGCCTTGGTATTGCTTGCCACTGCTGGACGGCTAGGACCAGCTCGTCTCGCCAGACTAGGCCCTGGATCTCCAGCCACCACCCAGAGATCCGATCCAGTGATCTCTCCAACCCGTATAATACGAGAAGCTCCGTGGCAGATAGTCCTGTTCAGCTTAGGCATGTACCTCGTCGTATTCGGCCTGCGCAACGAAGGCTTGACCACGGACATCGCCAAACTGCTGGTCGAGATCTCCAAGGGAGGTTCAATTGCCTCCTCACTAGGTATGGGTTTTCTTGCCGCTGGTCTCTCCTCCATTATGAACAATATGCCTACGGTGATGATAGGTGCTCTGTCCATCCACGCCAGTGCTACTCACGGTATGGATCGTCATGCCATGGTCCTAGCTAACGTAGTCGGCTCCGACTTGGGACCGAAGATTACCCCTATTGGCAGCCTGGCCACCCTACTGTGGCTTCACGTACTACAAAAGAAAGGACTACGCATTGGATGGGGCACGTACTTTCGAATAGGCATAGTACTAACTCTGCCCGTGCTGGCCATTACTCTTCTCGGCCTTTCTGCCTGGTTGTCGGTAGCACATTGAAATTCTTGTTCGATTGTAATCGTACGGTAGTACGTCAATTATATCCAGGGAGGTAAACCTACGATGCATCTTGTCGTTATTGGTGGATCCGATGCAGGAGTAAATGCTGCTCTACGCGCTAAGGAAATGGATCCCTCCTGCAAAGTGACCTTGGTAGCAGCCGATGCTCATCCGAACTACAGCATTTGTGGTGCAGCATACTACCTTGGTGGCCAGGTACAGGATTGGAAGATGATGGCTCACAGAACTGTAGACCAACTCGAAGAGGCGGGCATTGAGGTGCTCACCGATCATTGGGCTACCATGGTCGTACCTGAGAGCCATAGAGTATCACTCTTGGACAAGAAGGATGGATCCAGCAAAGAACTCGCATACGACAAACTAGTCGTGGCCACTGGGGCAGAACCCGCTTTACCCCCTATTAAGGGTATATCCGCCCTCGGACCCAGAGAAAATCTTTTTTCTCTGCACACAGTTGGCGATATGCTGCTCCTTGCAGAAGCAGTGGAAAGGTCGACTACTGAGAAAGTCCTCATCATCGGTGGAGGATTCATCGGTATCGAACTAGCCGATGCACTGTCCGAAAGAGGACTCTTCCCAGTACTGTTGGAAGCTACTGCTCAACTCATGCCCTCTCTCCTACCCGAACTAGCCAAACGAATAGAAGATGAACTGGATGCGCGAGGGGTACAGGTAGTTACCAATGTACACATAGAACGTATCTCGAAAACTGAGAGCGGCATCTCGTTGGACGATACATCTGGAAAGAGCTACTACGGTGATGTCTGCGTAGTGGTGACAGGAGTAAAACCCAACACTAGTCTACTTCCAGGAGCACGCAAGGGAGCGAAAGGGGCCATAGCAGTGGATCGCCAGATGCGTACCAGTTTCCAAGATATCTACGCAGCAGGCGATTGTGCAGAGACCTATCACCGTATAACCGAAGAGAACACTTACCTTCCACTCGGGACTACCGCGCACAAACAAGGTAGAGTTGCCGGAGAGAATGCAGTAGGGGGAGATCGAAGCTTTGCTGGATCAGTCGGTACCCAGGTAGTCAAGGTAGGCAACCTCGCTGTGGGCAGAACTGGCCTGGATCCTAGGGAGGCAAAAGGATTTGACCTAGTTGCAACAACAACTGAGCTGCCCGACCACAAGAGCTACTATCCCGGAGCCTCCACCATCTATATGACCATGTACGCCAACCGTAAGGATCATAGACTGCTGGGAGTACAAATGCTCGGAGCTCTCAGCGCTTCTGTGCCTAAAAGGTTGGACATCGTAGCAACCTCTCTTTACGCAGGGATGAGGATAGAAGAGATCTCCGATCTCGACCTTTCCTACGCTCCACCGTTCTCCAGCCCATTCGATCCGCTTGCCATGTGCGCTGATCAGTTGGCAACGGACCTCAGAGGCATGTGCTGACTCCTCCCCATGGACCTCCTCCCCATGGACCTCCTCCCCATGGACGCAAGCCCAGGGATTGCGGATGTCTTTGGATCATCCTCTGCACTAGGTTCCATGGCAGGCTAGGGGCGTGGAACCGATCAAAAAGATCCTGGAGTAACTTGGACTCATGCGAGGCAAAACGGCCTGGATAGTTGCTGGTGTAGTAGTGCTCATAGCAGTAGTGCTCATAGGAGTGGTGCTGCACAGCGGAAGGAACGAGCAAAAACCATCAGTGGCTCAACTCATCGCTAGATCAAAGCCTGAACCTGCCCATCCCTTCTCCCTCCCCTCTCTCGGCAACCAGGAGGACACTATCTCCCTCGCTCAGTTCAGAGGGAGACCCCTGGTACTCAACTTCTGGGCCTCCTGGTGTGTGCCCTGTCGTACGGAGATGCCTATGCTGGAGTCGGCCTATAAGGAACTTGGGGGCAAGATAGCCTTTCTCGGCATAGACTCCCAAGACACCCCAGCAGCAGGAGCAGCTTTCGCCCGTAAAGTGGGGGTTACCTACCCTCTTGCTTCCGATCCTAAGGGTAGTGTAGCAATAGACTACGGGTTGTTTGGTCTGCCATCCACTATGTTCATATCCGCCAACGATCAAATAGTGGCAGGCTACACTGGCCAGCTCTCCAGGAAGGAACTCAACCTGTTCATTGACTACCTGCTCAAGCAAGCACATAACAAGTAAGCGGCCTCTGAAGGTTGCAGCTGAAAATTGCGAGGAGAAGCAGAGGGCTGGTATGGCGGTGTGTGGTAAGTGCCCCCTCTGAAAGTTGCAGCTGAAAATTGCGAGGAGGAGCAGAAGGCGGCTTGTGAGTAGTGTCGTAGCCGCTATCGAGCTGAAAGTTGCAACTGCTGTGAGAAAGAGACAAATGAGCAGCTGAGTGAATGCAGTTCAAGTAATCAAATAACTGTTCCAACTGCCCCTATGGGCATGGACAACTGCTCCAGCATCTCGATGTCCTCCTTCGGTGACCTACCCAGGGTTGTCAGGTAGTTCCCAATTATCAACGCATTGATACCCGAGGTCATACCCATGGCCTGCAACTCTCGGAGAGTGACCTCCCTACCTCCGGCATATCGTAGGATGACCCCTGGCATGGCCAGTCGGAATAGAGCGATCCACCGAAGAGCCTCCATTGGCTCCACATGAGCCACACCCTCCAACGGAGTACCGGGTCGAGGATTCAAGAAATTAATTGGCACCTCTTGGGGGTCTAGCTCACGAAGCTGAAGGGCCAACTCCATCCGCTGAATATCGGACTCACCTAGACCGATCAAAGCACCAGAGCAAAGCTCCATGCCTGCTTTACGAACCAACCGGCAAGTCTCTACCCGTTCTTCAAAGCTATGGGTGGTAACGATATTGGCGAAATGCGACCTTGCAGTCTCGAGGTTGTGGTTGTATCGGTGCACTCCAACCGCGGCTAGACGATAAGCCTGTTCCTCGTTCAAGATACCGGCACTCACGTTGACATTGAGTCCCGTCTCATTGGCAACCATAGGTACGACTCGTTCCAATCTCCCCATGGTACGCTCATCTGGTCCGCGAACAGCCAACACTATGCAGAACTCACTGGCCCCAACCGAGGCACTTTCACGAGCTGCCTGTAGAATCTCTGCCTCGTCAAGAAACGGCATGGCCTTGACTGGAGTGCCATAGTGCGACGACTGCCCACAGAATTTACAATCCTCCGGACACCCCCCTGTCTTAGCGGAAAGGATGCCTTCCAGCTCGACGGTCGGTCCGCACCAGGCAAGCCGAACCTCATGCGCCAGCTCGGCAAGTTCGGCAATCCGTTCTGAAGGAAGGTTGACCAGGGAGTACAGTTGCTCTTCAGTGAGTAAAGAGTGCTCGTCTATCAAGGTACGGCGGGCTTCGTCAATCATGGTAACTTACCCTACCTCCTGAGGAGATCAGCTGCATCAATCCACCTGAGTTGATAAAGAACATGTTCGTGGAGATTAATCATCAACTAGCCTCCCTGGCTAGCTAGGGACTTTTGGCCCTAGCGCGACTAAGAGTGATGTAGCATAATAAAAATCACCAGAAAGCATCGTCGCGATCAAGGGGCGTAGCGTTAAGCTCCAATATCCTTCCTGGCGGCAAGTGAGGGCCCCCGCTGACGGTGCTTTCTGGCGTTCTACGAGAGACATGAAATGCTCTTCAAATGAACTGCTCCTGACCAGAAAAGCTGTAGGATTGGTTATGTGAAGCTTGTACCTACACGCCGAACTGATTACGGCATTCGCGCTCTTGTCTACCTCGCTCGTTCCGATGGCACTCCAGTCAAGGCCGCCGAGATTGGAGAGGCCATGGATATCCCTACCAACTTCCTCCGTCAAGTACTGCAAGAACTACAACGGGCACGCCTGGTCACCTCTCGCCCAAGCCGTCAAGGTGGATACGCTCTCGCTCGTCCTGCCGAGGAGATCACCGTACTGGATATAGTGCAAAGTCTGGAAGGTCCTATGGCCGCTCAGGAATGTGCCTTACACGGTGGTTCGTGCCAGTGGAAAGACGAGTGCACGCTCCATTGGATGTGGTCCTCGGCTCAACAAGCTATAGCCACTCAACTATCTCAAGCTACTTTAGCCGAGGTCGCTGCCGAAGATCCCGCTCTCACTCATCTCAGCTCCAA
>JAMDDE010000003.1:0-7083 GCA_023489235.1 Actinomycetota bacterium
CTTCGTCCGTCCAGTATCCGGTGATGGAGAGGGAGATAACAACTAGCTCAAAGGCAACAACTTGAGGTGGTCGAGCCAAGCACGGGAGGTGTCTTGGTGGTGCCACTGTCCGATGCGCTCATGGCCGTAGTGACGCATAGTGGCGAGAATGACCCCAGCCTTGAGATCGAGCCATCTTGAATCGGGGAGGGCTGCTTGCAGAGATTTAGCCATGTCGTGCCAGCGCTTCTCTACAGCGAGTCGAGCTAGAGTAGGAAGTTTCACTGGACTGTGAGTACGAAGAGTAGCGGACACAACCGTGGGCAGCGAACGCATGAACTTATCTACGACCGGTTCTATGATCGATCCCCAAGAGTAAAAGCGCTTCATCGCTGCCAAAGTGTTGAGCTGTAGCTCCAATGGAGACATCTGCTTTGGTTTCATGACTACATGGTGGCCATCGAACAGTGACCAATCGGCATCAAGAAGGCGATCCTCCTCTACTGCACGTTTCCATAGGTGAGTTCCTGGTATGGGGGTTACGATCATGAGTTGGATGGTGTCTATGCCGATCTCTTTGGCGAAGTCCACAGTTCTAGCAGGAGCCTCAGAAGTGTCGGTGTCCAGTCCCACTACAAACATACCGTGTACTCCTATGCCGTGCTCATGGTAGTAGTTCACGGCCGCTCTGCTGTCGGCAACGGTGATCTTTTTCCCTACCTGAGAGAGAGCCTCGTCGGAGATGCTCTCGAAACCGATCATCACCATCTGGCACCCTGCTTTGGACATGAGTGAAAGGAACTGATGGTCCGGTTCTTTGTGGGCCTTGGAAACGAAGACTGAATCCGCTCTGACCTGAGCCCACCAGTTAGGGGTCAGGTCCTTGGCGATCATCTCGGAGAGGAGTGCGCCGGTTCTCTGCTTGTTCACGATGAAGTTGTCGTCATGGAAGAATACTGCATTGGCATTGAGTCCTTGCAGCTCCGCTATCACTTGATCGTTGCGGCGGTGACGCACTGAACGGGAGAACATGGCGGTAACCGAGCAAAACTCGCAGTCATAAGGGCAGCCCCACTGAGTCATTATTGGTTTTACGGTCATACGATCGTAGTTGTTCAGCAGAGTTAAGTCTGGGATAGGCAGCCGCTCGAATCCCTCTTGATTGCATGCTGGCCTAGCCGGGTTGTGGTGGGTTCGTCCAGATGGCTCACGCCAGGAAAGCCCCTTTATCCCATCCAACGGGAGGGAGTATTCCAGTGCATCCACAAGCTCCATGATCGTCTGCTCGCCCTCTCCCCTGACTACATAGCTAGCGTGGGCCAATGCCTCCTCAGGACAGAAGGTAACATGTGGTCCTCCTAGCACGACTGGTATCCCTGCAGCTTCGAACTCGTCTGCAAGTTTGTAGGCAGACGGTTGTGTCGATGTGGTGCCTGATATGCCAATCAAGTCTGCAGACATGCAGTCGGCCACGTCTATAGGGCCAAGCACCTCTGCATAGCCAGCTACATCCCGTCCGGACTCCGCCAGCATGGTGGCCATTAATGGTACGCCCAGTCGGGGAAGGAGTATTTGGTCGTATACGTGATGACCAGCTGGACGAGGCTCTATGAAGCGGATGCGTAATGTCACGGATGCCATGCTAGCCCTATATCGTCTCTTGCGCTGCTAGCTAGGGTGTTAATTTTATCTTGCAAGTACTATGAATCTTGCCGAATCTCACGCCCATCTAGACCCTGGGCTGCATACTTCAACTCCCTGAGCTTGACGATATTCTGCCATGAAACTTATTTACTCTGGCCGTGTTGTTGTTCTTCATTATTCATATATCCGGCTTATTCGTGAGGTAACTTCGTGAGGTAACATTGGAGTTATTGCTCTGTAGCTATCACTCTTTTTACCTCACATATGATAAAGGCCGATGTATTCAAGCACTAAGATCCGACGATGAAGAGGCTGTTGCCAAGGAGGGCAAGTGAGCAGCTTTTTTAGTTGGCTGGGAAGATTCTCTGTCCGTTTTCGCTGGTTGATAGTCTTGGTATGGGTGGCAGGAAGTTTCATGGTCATGAAGTTTCTCCCACCTCTGTCTTCAGCGGTTCGCACCAACAACACTACCTTCCTGCCGGCTTCTGCTCCTAGCGAACAAGCTGCTCAACTAGCTGTTCCCTTGGAAGGTGGGGCCAACCTCACCAATTTGACCATTGCTATCGTGAATGACAGAGGGAAGTTGGATGCAGCAGATTTCGACGCAATTGGCCAACTGGAGAATACCATCAAGCATGTCCCTCATGTGGTCTTGGTACGTCCATCAGGCGTATCGCCCAATCGTCAAGCAGCACAATTGTTTGTCCTTTCCAATGTGCCTAAACTAGCCGATCACCGAGATAAGGTCTTTGTGGATGCAGTACAGTCAGCGATTGATCGACAACCACTTCCTCCTGGATTGCATGCATACCCAGCTGGTATTCTCGCTTCTCAGGTAGCCAGCCAATCGAGTACCACCCATACGAGCAAACGGATCCAACTATTTGCTGTACTTTTCATAGTCGTTCTGCTGCTGATCGTCTTCCGCTCCGTGCTTGCTCCACTGGTCACGCTGCTGCCCGCTTTCCTCGTAGCTCAAGTGTCCGGCCCCCTCATTGCCGAGGCATCCAAGGTTGGCGTGCCTGTCTCCTCGATTACCCAGTTCATGCTCATCGTGATCGTACTTGGCGCCGGGACTGATTATGGGCTCTTCTTGGTCTTCAGAGTCCGGGAAGAGCTGCGCAGAGGCCATTCATCCAAGGAGGCAGTCTCGCGAGCTCTAGCTCGGGTCGGAGAGTCGATCACCTTTTCGGCCGCTACAGTCATAGGCGCTTTGGCTAGTTTGGCACTTGCCAGTTTCGGTATATACCGTAGCCTAGGCATACCCCTTGCTATCGGAATTGGCCTCATGTTGTTGGCGGGACTCACCCTGCTCCCTGCACTACTGGCTATCCTCGGTCGGGCTGTATTCTGGCCTGCAAATGTGAAACCTCAAGCAGAACGTATCGGGGTATGGGGTAGAGTAGCTGCTTGGGTTGTGCGCAAACCAGCGCCTACCTTACTGGTTGGGGTGGTCGTGTTCGGTGGTCTGGCTATTGCTTCGATCGGGAATCGACCAGCTGGATTCGGTAATTCTCTCTCTGCCCCATCCGGTAGTGCTGCCGCTACCGGAAATGCAATTCTAGCCCACGACTTCCCTAGGGTGGAGGCCAATCCAGCCAATGTTCTGTTTGTTTTCAACAGGTCAGTATGGGATGATCCAACAGTATTAGCTACAGCCCAAAGAGATCTGGAAAGATCAGGGGAGTTCAAATCAGTGTTCGGCCCTCTCGATCCAATTGGCATCTCCATCCCACCCTCGGACCTCACTACCCTCTTTCATACCCTAGGACCACCTGGGGCATTGCCAGTGGCCAAGCCATTGGAGGTCCGCATTCCTGTCAAAATCTACGATGCTTATCGGGCAGATGCCCAGCTGGTCAGTTCACGCGGCCATACTGTTCAGTACGAAACCAGTCTTGCTGCAGGACCAGCCTCTTCCAGCGCAGCCCTGAACGCAGTTCCCAAGGTGCGCGCTGCCATTGCCTCGGTGGCTCACCGCGTTGGGGCGATCAAGTATGGACTAGGGGGAGAAGCTGCTGGTGCTTATGACGTGAGTCATACCTCCTCAGAAGATCTGTTGCACATAGTGCCCTTGGTAGTGGTCATTATTGCCCTCCTGCTCATACTGGTACTGCGTAGTTTGATAGCACCTCTGTACCTGATCGCTTCTGTGGTTATCTCTTACCTTGCAGCACTAGGTTTCTCAGTGGTGGTATTCATGTACATCCTTGGCGCCAGTGGCCTGACCTTCATCCTGCCTTTCTTGATGTTCCTGTTTCTTCTTGCCCTGGGAGAGGACTACAACATACTCGTCATGACCCGTATCAGAGAGGAGTCGCACACTTACGATGTGGCAGAGGCAGTTTCCAGGGCAGTATCCAGGACGGGCACCACGGTTACTTCTGCAGGCTTGATCCTAGCCGGCACCTTCACCGTGTTGGCTTTGGCTGCTGGATCAGGGGCAGGAGGGAGTGAGATTCGTGATATTGGGTTCGGTCTAGCCATAGGAGTGCTTATGGACACCTTCGTAGTCCGCAGCCTACTGGTGCCTTCGATGGTCGTACTTCTTGGTCGCTTCAGCTGGTGGCCTTCCAAGCTAGCCAAGGATATTGTTTTATCCGATCCCGAAATTACCTCGGAAAAGATGGTCGAACAAGATGCTCAACTGCTCTCCAACTAATCCCGCTTCTTTCATGGAGCAACTGCTGGACATCCCACAACAATACCGATGCCCGGAAAACTTTGAGTTAATGAAGTGTCTGTCTGTAACATGGGAGCAGATGCACTACTAACCGCAACAAGTAGTTTTGCCGCCAAGGAGAGGGTCCATGTACCGTAACTTCATTCCCCGCAAGGCTCGCTATATGAGCTTGTTATCCCTGCCTCTACTCCTAGGACTCTTGCTTACAGGATGTTCAGGAACGGGAGGTGATCATTTGGCCAAACTTGCTTGTGCCCATGTCTCTCGTTCAATTGCTCTGTATCAGCAGGCAGAGCAGGCAACTGCTAAAGCTGCGGCCTACAGACTACGCAAGGAAGCTCTTGCAGAATTGGTAGCTGCTGAGGCAGAGGCGGGGCGGGCGGCATTGGCATCATCCAAGTGGCAAGCGCTCATGGCTACTGTGAGCGAGAGCTCGAGAGTACCAGAAAGCTATCTGATCCATGCACTCACTCGCCAATGTCACCTCACTACATAGAGCTGTTGTTGCGAGATGGGCTTACCGCTCTGTCCCTGGCCCACTAGTAACGCCCGTCGTGTCGTGTGCCATCTGCTCTCTACCCAACTTGGCTATCTCTGGTAACAGGTACGGTGCCAACAGTTCCCCCCCAGGAGGATTGGTAGTAGTAGTGAAGTGAACTCCATCTGGGGTACGCAGTGGATATCCGTGGAAGTCGAATTTGAACTTGCCTCCTGGGCAGACAAGTCCGTCTAGATTGATCACTGTTGCATTGCTTCGATGTTGGGCTGCCACTTCTCTTAGCAGCTTGTTGTACTCATCCAAACGAGCGGGGCTGTCCTCTGGCCATGGTTGTCCATTAGGCTGTTCCCCGCTGTCATAGCATGGGGCAGTCAGGAACACAGCATGTGCCCCTCTCGAGGTCATCACCGAGTATGCTAGTTCCAGTTGAGCCTTGATGTATTGGTCATATGCAGGTTCGCCCAAATGCATCCACCTGCCGTCGTGAACCCTGTCCAGAACCTCCCAGCGGCCAGCCAGCAACACCACGACATTGGGTTTGATCTTGTTGATCCACCGTCGCCACTTGGTAGGCCATCCAACTGCCCCAGGTACAGTTTCGCAGGCGCTGACCACTCCTTCGACACGCCCATGCATCCTAACAGGCTGTCCCATGGCCACTCCGCAGCCCAATATGCCTTTGTCGTAAAGATCCACTCCGTAACTTGGGGCTGCTATGGACAGGCCCCACCCAAGCGTAACGGCAACCGAGTCGCCGACCAGCAGTACCTTGACAGGAGGCTGTTTGGGTTCAGAGGACACGGTAGTGGCTTTCAAATGGGCGATGAATCGACTAGGCGGAGCAGCTTGGGCCATTGAGGTGGTCGCTAGCACCACTGCGAGGAACGCTGCCAGTGCAGAGGCCGGTGTGGCCAAAGCAGCTCTCCATGTCCTCAAAAATCTGCGTTGACGGATAGGCTGTTCTACCAGGTAGAACGAGGCTGTAGCCACTAGCAGGGTAGCCGCTGTCCTCAGGAGGAATAGCTCCCAACCCATCAACCCTGTTCTTGCTGCATCAAGAGCTATGAACAATGGCCAGTGCCAGAGGTACATACCGTAAGAGATCTTTCCCAGATACCGCAATACTCTTGTCCCGAATACCCATGCGATAGGACCTGTGCGCCAAAGGGAGATACTTGCTATGACTGCAGCTACCGAAAGGCTTATCAACCCAAAGCCTCCTCGGTAGACAAAGGCATCATTGCCATTCAGAGTCGTGAGCGCCCATGCAAAGAAACCAGCCCCAATCAACCCAATACCGGTCAATATCCACTTTGACGACTTGCTTTGCACTTGATGAGTCTTGACCAAACTAGGAGCACTCGAATCGGCAGTAACAGGTATCCACTTGATCCCGCTTCTCCTCTCGTTCCAGATGATCAACCCAACAGCCAGGCAAGCTCCTATCAAGAGATCCTGTGCTCTTGTGTCCGTGCCATAGTAGAGACGGGTGATTTCTGCTGGGCTATAGAGAATCCCCATCTCCACAGCCGAAGCAACAACTCCCATGGCAGCTAGCATGAACAATGTCTTGAGCGAACGGGTGAAATACAAAACAGCCAGTACGAGAACGGGCCAAACCAAATAAAATTGCTCCTCTATAGCCAGCGACCAAGTGGGCAACAGTGGGGAAGGGGCGGCTACCTGATTGAAGTAGTTCTGTCCGGAGAGGATGAAGTGCCAGTTGGCTACGTAAAGGATAGTAGATACGGCGTCAAGTCGCAGGGTTGGATAGGTGCCCGGGGCAGCAACAAAACCGGCGAGCAAAGCTACACCCAGGACCATCAAGAACAGGGCGGGCAGTAGTCTACGTGCTCTCCTGATCCAGAAATCCCGTAATGCTATGGTAGTTGTCCTCGTCCATTCGCTCACGATAAGCGAAGTGATCAAGAACCCAGAGAGCACGAAGAAAGCATCTACTCCGAAAAAACCACCTGGAGCCCATGGTATTCCTCCATGGTAAGCCATTACTGCCAAGACTGCTATGGCTCGAATCCCATCCAAGGGTGGTACATAGTCAAACCGGAACGGAGCGGGTCTCGCACCCCCCCTCTTAACGGTGGACAAGGAAACCGCCTTCAACTTGTTCTGCCAGTTCTTCGTTATCCTCTATGATATGCTTATCTTTTCAGATTTGCTTTAACAATTGTTAGCAGAGCAAGTTCTTCTCTTCATCCTCCCATGATCTCATGGCTTGTTGTACAGAGCTATCATGCTTCCAATGACCTTCGCTACCATC
>JAMDDE010000003.1:7110-22345 GCA_023489235.1 Actinomycetota bacterium
AGAGCTATCATGCTTCCAATGACCTTCGCTACCATCCAATACGAACTTACTGAAGGAATAGCCAGAATAACTCTGAACCGACCAGAGAAAGGCAACGCCATCAATATGCAAATGGCCCAGGAGTTCATGCAAGCTACTACTGCTGTCTCTGAAGACAGTTCTGTGAAGGTGGTGCTTCTTGCTGGGTCAGGAGCCAATTTCTGTGTAGGAGGAGATCTGGGGGACTTTCATGAACGGGGAGATGATCTAGCTCGTTACTTGAAAGAGTTGACTGGCTACCTGCACCTAGGGGTATCTCGCTTGGCACGGAGCCATGCAATCGTGGTAGTCGCCGCACGAGGAGCAGTAGCAGGGGCGGGGATGAGCCTGCTCTGTGGGGCTGATATAGCCATAGCTTCACGCAAGGTGAAGATAGTAGCTGCTTACACGGCAGCGGGGTTGAGTCCAGATGGGTCGTTGACCTGGTACTTGCCTAGATTGGTAGGGGTGCGTAAGGCAACTGAGTTGTTGATCACGAACAGAGCCCTCAACGCAGAAGAGGCACTGGAATGGGGAATTCTCACTACGGTGGTTGACGACGAAAACCTGGAGGAAGAGGCTGGGCGAGTCAGCTCTGAGCTGGCCAAGGGCCCATCTCGAGCTCTAGCCTCCACTAAGCAACTGATCATGGCTTCCAGCGGCAACACACTGGAAACTCAGATGGAGATGGAGTCCAACGAGATCGCTCGCAATGCTCATGGAGCCGATGCCAGGGAAGGAATAGCAGCTTTTCTGGGGAAAAGAAAGCCAACCTTCGGAAAGTAAGACAAGATAGCTGAAAACATATAGATCAGCGGGATACACCATGGGCATATTTAGCATGATCTCGGCTGAGGAAGGATTGAGTGGTCACTGATCGAAGCAGGGTCAGGTCTTCCTTGCAAGAAGGATTGCACTGCCTTTGCGTCTCTTCTTGGCTCCGAGAGCTGGGCCAAGTTAGCAAATGCACCCGGAGCTGGACGAGTAGGGAAAATTACCATGTGAGACTCACCCCGTGATGCTGAGCCGAGTTTTTTCGCTTGTGATATAGCGGAGGTTACACTGAATCCACGATCCACGGTAACTGTCTTGGCTAGATCAGTTACGGCAGACAGAGCAGAGAATGGATCGGATATCAGGCTGTCGCCAATCCTCTTGGCAATTGCGCTCAGCACGGAACGCTGGATACGGATGAGAGAAGCAGCTCCCAGTGGATCCGGTGACCAGGTAGTGCCTATCTCTACCCGTGCTTCAGTAAGATTGACCAAGGACAAGATTTGCTCCCCGCTCAGCTGGATGCATCCTTCGGGGTAGCTCTCTCTTCCTGAGATGCCGCTTTGCATTGGGTAAGGAAAGTTCACCTTAATACCACCGAAGCGACCAGTCAGGTTGGCAAGGGAAGGTAGGGACACGGCAAGGTAATGGTTGAGAGGCACTCCTAGTCCATTTTCCACCACCCTGACCAATGAACCTGGGCCTTTGGCTAAGCTATCACCAAGGAGCTCTGGGGGATTTCCGTGCTCTCGAGCGACCAGGAGATTAGCGGGTATCTCTAGCACGGATGCCCCTTCATGGCCAGGTACGTAGTGCAATGCCATCACCAGGACCGCCACCTGACGGTAGCTGGGCAGCTTGACTACCCCGAGGGAATTGCCCATCTCTTTGGCAACAGAGAGTCGTTCAGTTCCCACAACCAACACGTCCTCTCCAGTATAGGACGGCAAAGGACGAGAGAACCCCTTGCTTGGTTGCAGTTGGTCACTGTCTTTGCTTGCGGGAAGAGGTAAGAGGGAAGGAACTGCCACCTTATGCACCCCAGAAGTGAGCTCCGACTTGAGGTAGAAGTAACCTCCCGCGACAACTCCAGCAAATACCACAATCAGCACCGCCAGGGCAACTAGGATCATCTTCAAGATACGCCGATGCCGAGGTCTCGCATCACCAGAGGAGGAGGCATACCCTTTTGAGCGCACACTCCAAGTGTATATGAGATGACTAAAGATGACGAGAGGTCTACCAGCAACCATGCCAGCTCGGAAACATTGGGAATGGCAGCGGGAGCTGAAGCGTTAGCACAACAGCTGATCACTCAGAGCCAGCATGACAACACTCCTGAGCAAGGGTGGGGTGGAAGAGTTTGGCATCTGTTGATAGGCCAGCCTCTCCGTTCCAAAGAAGCCTCCAAGGAACAAATAGGCAGAGTGGAAGGATTAGCCGCTCTCTCTTTGGATGCGCTTACCTCCGTAGCTTACGGTCCAGAAGCAATGATGGCAGTTCTCATTGCTGGAGGTGCTTCTGCCCTGCATTTGGTGGTCCCAATCACTGCAGTAATCGTCGCCCTGCTAGTCCTGCTGGTTCTATCTTACCGACAGGTGATCGAAGCATATCCAATGGGAGGAGGCGCTTACACCGTCTCTCGGGAGAATCTAGGTCAAAGCGTTTCTCAACTAGCCGCTGCTGCTCTGGTGGTCGACTACACTCTGACCGTAGCAGTTTCCATTGCTGCGGGAGTAGCAGTGTTCGTCTCTGCTTTCCCTGCTCTCGTTCCCTATCAACTCTTTCTATGCTTGGCTATCTTGGCAGTGATCACTTGGCTAAACCTTCGTGGCCTGGGGGACAGTGCTAGAGCTTTTCTCCTGCCCACCTTGGTATTCATCATCGGGTTGCTGTCCGTGATCGCCATAGGGCTCATCCATCCCCTAGCTCCTCACATACACCTGCAAAACCAACCAGTAAAACCAGCCTTCCCCTTGGAAGCCATCGGCATACTGTTGTTGCTGAAAGCTTTCTCCGCTGGCTGTAGTGCCCTCACAGGCGTGGAAGCCATTGCCAATGGAGTTCCCTTGTTCAAGAAGCCTCGAGTCAAGCGAGCCAAATCCACAGAATTGGCACTTGGGGTTATTCTAGGCGTAATGTTGCTCGGCTTGGCGATCCTTGCCGTGCATTTCCAGGTGAGACCAAGGGTCAACATGGCCGTGCTCAACCAGATAATGATCTACTCGGTGGGACATGGGGCCTTCTACTACATCATGTCCATCACAATTACTCTCGTACTCGCTCTGGCTGCTAATACCTCCTTTGGGAGCATGCCAGTCCTGGCCAGCCTTCTGGCGAGAGATGGTTATCTTCCCAGGGCCTTCACTATTCGTGGGGACAGACTGGTCTTCAACAGCGGCATCTGGTCGCTTGCCGTTCTATCTGGGGCCCTACTGATAGCTGTAAACGGTAACACCAACGCCTTGATACCTATGTTCGCCATCGGTGTATTCACTGGCTTCACTCTCGCCCAATCAGGGATGGTGGTCCACTGGAAACGTACCGGTGGAAACGGCTGGCAAGGACGTGCTTTCCTCAATGGGCTGGGAGCAGTCATGACAGCAGCAGCCACTGTGATATTCCTAGTGACCAAATTCACTTCCGGGGCGTTCGTAGTGGTCATTGCCGTTCCTGGGCTGATCGTCTTGTTTCATGCTGTCTCCAGGTACTACAGCCAACTTGGCCAGGTGCTTCGAATAGGTGAGATCCCTGATGTCAAACCCCAGCGCAGGCGTACCTTGGTCATAGTTCCTGTGAATGGGATATCTCGTCTCACCGAGATGGCTCTTTCCGATGCCTGTTCCCTGGGTGAGGATGTGTTGGCAGTGTCCGTAAGGTTCGACGATGACCAGGAAGCTGCCGCTGAACTGCAGCACCGCTGGGAAGAGTGGCAGCCGGGCGTTGAGCTGGTAATCCTCCGCTCCGATTACCACTCGGTCGTTCGTCCCTTGATACGCTTCGTCAACTCATTGGATCGGAAGAGTCATGAGCTGGTAGCTGTGCTCATACCTGTGGTTATCCCTCGCAAACGCCGACATGTCCTACTGCACAATCAGATGGACAGAGTACTAGGAGCGGCCTTTCGACATCGTAGCGATGTGGTGGTTGGACGCATCCCCCTCAGACTGGAAGAATGAAGAGCCACCAAGATTTGCACCAGCATTTCCAGCTACATTGAGGTTATCTCGAGAGAAGTCCTGCGATCCATGGGACCTAGGCGAGCTGGGGCCAGAGGCGCTGGACGACATGTGCGACTCCGCCTCAGATGGACCAGGCGAGCTGGGGCCAGAGGCGCTGGGGCCAGAGGCGCTGGACGACATGTGCGACTCCGCCTCAGATGGGATACGACTGGATTGATCCTCTGATCCACTGCCACTCACCGAAGATGACCCGGAGCTTTGATCGCCTCTACTGGCCTGGCTACCTTGACCGCTAGAAGCCTCATTTGACCGGCCTTTCTTGCCGGGGGTTACGCTGGCACAGAACTTGCTCACGCTTTCTCCAGAGGCCTTGGCTGCCGCGGATAGTTGTTGGAAGGCAACCGAGTTGTCACGGCCGTCATTGTTTCCACTAGCTGTAGCTCCTTGTTGAGACTGAGCAAAGTAGGCAGTACACAAGCCATACTTGGCTGGCCCGCTCAAGTCTGGCCCCTTTGCCTGGGAGCTGGACGTGGAGGAGCTGCTGTTCGCAGAGGAGGTGCTACTTGTCGAACCAGAGGATCCTGTAGAACTGGTGGTAGAAGAACCACTGCTAGATGAAGTCGAAGTGGTAGAGCTCCCGGTGGTAGTGGAGCCAGATGATCCGCTTGACGTGCTCCCTGTAGTGGTCACCATCGAGGTAGACTGAATATTTGGGTTGGGAAGGCTGATACCTACATGGGAGGCAGCATCGGACAAAGTAGTCTGTATCGTTGAAGGGAAAGAACCAGTCGCTGCAGCAGCACTGGTTCCGCTAATTACTAAGGCTGCTGCTGTAGCAGCTATTACCTTTGTAGTCAACAGTTTGGATATCATGGGCTTGCTCCTTGGGATCGGCTGACTGTTCGGGAGGCGTGGAGAGATCGGATTAGCTCTCAGAGCTACCATGGAGGCGACCGTGGCAGCTCTGGTGGAAAGCTCCTCGGCAGTAGCCGATCCCTTGGCCACTTGAACCAGACGTGCCACCTCACGCAAAGGAGGAGGCGCGTCCAAGGGATGGACTCTGCCCTCTAGGAGTTGGTCTATCAGCTGATCACTCAGCTTCACCCTTCTCTTCACAGTAAGTAAATCGTCTATGGGCAGTGCTTTGTTACACGTGTTCTTAGCCTGGTGGTAGTCACAGCAAGTTTATCCTTCGTTTCCCTTGATCCAGCCATGCTAGGCGATTCCTGGCCTGTATCTGGATCGTATCCGGAGGACAGATCCGACGTTGGTTGGAAGGCTTGTGGAGCAGGTACGGTCACCTCCATACTTTGGCCAGTTTGGCTAAGGCCCTATGCTGTAGTACTCGGATCGACCCCTCACTTTTCTGCATCACCTCAGCCGTTTGTGTCACACTCAATCCAGCTACTACCCTCAGTAGTATTACTTCTGCCTGATCCTTGGAGAGCGTCTTGGTCAATCGAGAGATAGCTTCCTCTGCTGAGATGGCTTCCTCCACTTCCCTAGCGGGATCAGCGAGACCCGAATAGAACTCAAAGCTGCCCGTAGGCACTGGATCGGTACGTCTACGAGCCATCCTTCTTCTCGAGTCAATTACCCTGCGTCGGGCAATGGTGAATATCCAGGCTTTGAAACCCCCCTCGTCACCGCTAAAGTTGTCCAATCCCTTAGCTGCGTCTAGCCATACCTCTGAACTCAGATCCTCAGCCATCGAGGGCAGCTGGTTGCGTAGATAGCGAAGAAGCGAGGGATTGAACTCATGATAGAGAGCGGTGATGGCTTGCTCGTCACCAAAACGCGCTTTCTCTATAATCTCGCTGAACTCGCTGTCTAACACCTACTCCATTATCGGTCTTGTTAAAGGATTCATTGAACGCTTAGCTACCGCGATCTCTGGGATCTTTGGCAACGAAGCTGTTCAAAGAGATGCCACCTGACATAGTCCTTGTTGTAATGCTTGATCGTTACTCGGTGGCCACTGCTGATTCGAGACGACTCAGCATTCTAGCTGTACAACCGGTCATGTCTATTGATGGTGTTGATGATCTTTGCAGTGGAGGTGCTATATCTATGAGGATCCGATCGGCCAAATCGTCGAAGAAACTTGATAATGCTGTCGGGTTAACCAATAAAGCTGCAGGTTGATTGTGGACAGCACTAACTAATGGGATACGGGCTAACAAAGGTACGCCGAGCTTATTTGCTAATCTGGCTCCACCTCCCTGTCCGAATACCTCGTAAGATGTACCGTGCTCGCATATGAAGTAGCTCAAGTTCTCCACCACTCCTACTACCCTGAGAAATCCTTTGCGTGCCATATATCCTGTCCTGATAGCTACCTTGCTTGCTTGGTCGGCAGGAGTGGTTACTATCACGATGAGTGCTTGAGGCAACATACGGGCCAGACCCATCTGCACATCTCCTGTCCCTGGAGGCATATCGATCAAAAGGTAGTCGAGTGGTCCCCAGTCGGCATCCTCCAAGAACTGCTCAAATGCCTTGTTCAATAACAGTCCACGCCACATGATTGCCCCTTCATCCCCAGCCAGGAACTCCATAGAAAGAACCTTCAGACTTCCTTCCCCGACGGCCATCTCCACGGGGAGCATCTTGTGATCCTTAACTTCTATGGAACCAGAGATGCCTAGTATCCCCGGGATAGAGAATCCTCCTATGTCTGCGTCCAATATGCCGACCTTGAAAGAGCGACGTGCCAAGGATAGTGCTAGATGAGCCGTGATGGTAGATTTCCCTACCCCTCCTTTTCCTGAGGATATTGCCAAAACTCGAGTAGTTGATCCTATATTTTTCTTTGCAAAGCGTTCTTGGGCTTTGAGCCGAGCACGGGCCATGGTGGATTGGCGTTCTTCAGGAGTCATCTCAGTTGTGACAACCTTGACCTCATTGATTGCTGATATGGACTTTAGTTTTGAAGAGATCTCTTTTCGTAGCTGGGTTCTCAAAGGGCATCCAGCAATAGTTAGGGCTATCTCTACGGTAACCGTTCCACCTGTGTGACTTACAGAACGAACCATCCCAAGATCGACTATGTTATCGTCCAGTTCAGGATCTAACACCTCGCGGAGCAACATCCATATATTTTCGGTTAGGCTGTCCGTGCTCGAAGTGTCAGCTCCATTGGTACTGTAGGTATCCAAGACTTCAGTAGTACTATCTGAGGTGCTGCCCTCCAGGGCGCTGTTGCTCAAAGCACTGGTACTACGATTGGAATATTTTGACCCTGGCATAGATAAAATCTTAATAGAGGTAAGCATTTGCTTGCCTCCTTCCTGTGGATGCTCGATCCGGCCGAGGGAGGAGTCGATAGCAAAATATCTGTGGTTGTGCAGGTATCAGGAAGCCGAGAAAGCTCAATCATGGAGGTATTTCAAATTCTACCGATTGGAAACAGTAATATTACCTACTATGAGCAAGATTGGGAAGAAAGCTCTCGAAGTCCATCAAGCCCTAGGGGATCCTACTAGATATGCAATTTTTACTGTGCTCAGTGGATCCACTGCGGCTATGACCACAATGGAAATTGCCAAGAAATTGCGACTCCATCCAAATACTGTGCGACCGCACTTGGATAAACTGCGCTCGGCTGGGTTGTTGGAAGTATACACAGACAGGAAGGGGTCTGTAGGGCGACCTGCTAACAGGTATAGACCTGCGGTCGTTGGCTCAGTCGATAATTTTCCTGGTACCGTATCAGCACTTCAGATGCTCGTGACTCTCATGGTTGCCGTAGTGGATAGCTGTTGTCCCAAGTTCTCCGATGAACTTGCGATCAATGTAGGCAGGCAATGGGCCCTCTCGGATTTAGAGCGATCGTCTGCAAGAACCAGGCATAGCTTGTTTGGAGCTAGTGGACGCCTTCCGTTACTGGTGGAGAAGATGGCTGACCTCGGATTCGCCCCTGAGATTGTGCGATCGTCCGGCACCGATCAAGCCTACTACGGTCCCCTTTCCTTTAATGGCGCATCACGCGATGTTGTGAATACCAATGGTCGAGAAGAGGATCAGTTCAACCTCGACGAGAAGCCCTTTATTGGTCAGCGGAGTACCACTGAGGTAGAGGTTGTATTCAGGAGTTGTCCTTACGAGGCATGGTCTCAGGATCATTCACAGCTTGTTTGCAGCTTGCATAGAGGGGTGGTAGAGGGGTATATCCAGATGCCGAAGCGGAAGGTAGCGACTGAGTTCAGTCGTAGGGGAGATCCTCAGCCTTGTCGAGTGGCTATTCATCAGCTGTAGGTAGGTAACGTTCTTCTCGTGGCGAGATCCCCGAGAGCATTTACCGGTTGTAGACGGTTCATCAGCTGCAGTGGGATAACTCTGTTTTGTTTTGCTGTTATGATAAGAACTAGTTCATCCGATTATGCATGTTGGATAAACTAAAGTGAGAGTGCATAAATAGTAAAAGTGCATGAATATTGCAAGAAGCCAGGAAGGTAAGTTTTTGTTTGCGTGTAGCTCAACGCGTTGGCTACGCAGTAAACAACATAGTTATGTATATTGAAGGAGGGTGTCGTGGTAGTTGCTGGCACGACAGATATGAGGGGCATTCCAAGTACTCCAGTTACGCTTACTGAAGCTGCTGTAGGCAAAGTAGCAGAGCTAATTGCTCGTGAGGACAGTCCATCAGGGGAGAGGTTAGCTTTGCGTATAGCAGTCAAGTCGGGGGGATGCTCGGGATATAGTTACGAGATGTTCTTTGATTCAGATGTTTCCTGGACAAACGACATAGTTACGGAGTTCGGAGATGTACGGGTAGTGGTTGATCAAGATAGCGCTGAGCTCCTTTATGGTGCCGTTTTGGACTACAAGGATGGGTTGCATGATCGAGGTTTTCAGATCTTCAATCCCAACGCTACTCGTACTTGCAAGTGCGGCTCATCCTTCCACTGAGATGCCTCCTGAGAGGATTCTTGCAAGAAACCTCAAGAGCTCCCAGGAGTAGGGCTACCTACTGAGAAATACTCAAGTGCTGTCAGTAGGCACCTTGCTTGCTTATCCAGTCGATAATCGATTATCAAAGCGTGTGTTCATATCAAGGCTTGATCCTACAAGGTCTGACCAGATCCATACCCATCCGTATGACCGCGAGATCTGAGGCTAGGGTATATGTGGTAGGGCAGCATGGAAAGGAAGTGAGTTGAGCACACCTGTAGGTCCTTATACGCCAGTTGTGAAAGCAGGCCCCTGGTATATATGTTCAGGGCAGCTAGGTATTGAAAATGGCAAATTAGTTGAAGGAGGCTTAAAAGAAGAACTCAAGCAAGCATTGACTAATTTGAAGGTTATTCTGCAGGCAGAAGGGGTTAGTTTGGACCAAGTAGTCAAGACCACCGTATTTCTTAAGGATATTGCGGATTACTCAGATATGAATGAGATATACAGTGAGGCGTTTAGGACCCATCGTCCTGCTCGCTCTGCAGTTGCAGTAGCTAATTTGCCCATGGGAGCTTCTGTAGAGATAGAGGCTTGGGCTTATTCAGAAAAATAGCATTAGTAAATTACTTTTATTGAAGCATTATAACTATATGTAACTAGTCTGAAGTATGGGTAAGTTAGTCTGGATAAATAAGAACAGCTTCATCATTCGCTCGGTCGTTTAATTTTTCCATAAAGTACCTGTTCATCAAAGAGTAAGAGGCAACACCCATTGTCATTCATTGAGTATCGTGTTCTGTTGTGTCCTCAGGTGATGTCTGATGACAGTATGTATGCAGCAATCCGTCAAGTATGTAAGTGTAGTATGAAAAACTAGCGCTAGTGAAGAAGGGTACTTAGGAGCGATGAGCAGGCAAAGATCGTTAATTTCTTGCGAGGAGTCGGTCCTTTGCTGTTGAGCCAGTTATATGCCACCGGAACTGATGAGCAATCAATACCATATAAACTACTTCAAAAGAGATGATTTTTTTCTTTCCTCCAGTAGCTCTGTGGGCAGGTTATGGTTGACGAACCTGTTTTAGCCAAAGCAGATCGATACTTCGCTAAAGAGTATTTGGTCGTGTTGATTCGTATACAGGTCGCGCTTTTTATACCAGCAGGATCCGTCCTGCTAAAAGGTGACAGTATAGACGGTAACGAAGTTCAACTACTTCATCGAGCACACAGACTAATAGCCGAGTGCATTCCCGTAGTGAGAAAGGCATGCATTTGGTACAGGGAACGACTCTTGGACTTGTTCAGGTGTAGCGTCTGGAGGGGCAGTATGAAGAACAGATGTCCATCTACTCACCTCTTGGTCATGGAAGCACCGTAACTACTATGTTTCTCGAGTCATCTGCATGGAGGGCGTTGTCTGATGAGTGGTCATGGTGCAACCAATGACAGAGCAAGACCTGGATCAGTGAAGAAGATGAAAGAAGATTCAGCAAAAGGCCGAAAAATGTCGAAATGAGCGTGAAGAGCATGAATAATAATCGCCAATAAGCAAGGTAAGTCACTATTACAGTTTCGGAAGTCTGGCCAAGGAGAGGAGCGTATAAGGCATGGAGGTAGTTAACAAGGTGCTGTCGTGGACAGAAACATCTCCCACGACAGCCGTTTCGAGTGAGAAAGGGTCTTCTCCGGAGGGGGTGAATATAAGGGTGGCCATCTGTGATGATCACCTTATGCTCGCACAGGCCCTTGCTGATGTCTTGAACCGAACGGGGGGCATTGAGGTAGTAGGTATTGCCACTACCGCTGCTCAGATTGAGCAATTGGTGAAGGAGATGGAACCGGATGTTGTGTTGATGGACTATGACTTGCCTGATGAAGACGGAATCTATGCATGCGGTAAGATCTTGGAGCACCATCCTGCTACCAAAGTAGTGATGCTGGCTGCTTTTGCTGACGAAGCAATTCTCGCTCGAGCCATCGAAGTTGGTTGCGTAGGCTATGTCACCAAGCACAAGGCTGTGGACGAGGTTGTGTCTGCAGTGAAGCTGGTTGCTGCGGGAGAAGCCCTAATCGCTCCTGACATGTTAGCGCGCCTCCTCCCCCGACTCCGCCGAGGAGGTTCTAGTGCTGGGAGTAGATTGACTCGCAGAGAAGCAGAGGTGTTGGATCTGCTGGCAGAGGGATTGTCCAATGATGCCATAGCTGAAGCATTGGAGGTATCCCCTAATACAGCCCGCAATCATGTGCAGTCCATCTTGGCCAAGCTAGGAGCACACTCCAGACTTCAAGCAGTCGCCATAGCATCGAGAGAAGGGCTCATTGCCAGAGGTTAGGTGTTAGAGTTCAAGTGTCTCAGAGTAAAGATGAGTGATCGGAAATGGAGAGTTCAACTTCAGGTGAGCGCTGAGTAGCGTACGGCCAAAGGAGCACCTTGTTACTTGCTCCGTACAAAACCGTCTAGTGTGGCGGGAGCTATTTGTTCTGTGATGCATACTTCCCATCCCCGAAGCGATACCCGACAGATCTGACAGTCTGGATCAAGTTAGCGTATTCTTCGCCTAATTTGGCTCTGAGCCTACGGACATGTACGTCTACTGTCCTTGCCCCACCATAGTATTCATACCCCCACACTCTTGCTAACAGAGTTTCTCTGGTGAACACTTTCCCAGGGTGAGAGGCTAAGAACCTGAGTAACTCGTACTCCATGTAGGTCAAATCAAGCGCTTTCCCTGCTATTGCCGCCTGATAAGTGTCCAAGTCTATACTCAACGGACCATGTTCAATCGTGCCAGGCTTTTTACTTTTCATCATGCGCTTGATCATCAGTTTTACTCTCAACTCGAATTCCAAAGGCACGATTGGGGAGAGACATATTTCGTCGAAAAGACTGTCGAATCTATCTACCTGAATCAGTTGATCGTATGCAATGATAAGAATAATAGGCTTGAATGGCGGATCTCTCCTACGAAGTGATTGACAAAATGAGATAGCTTGATCAAGGTTATCAGAAGCATCAACAACTCCACCAAGATAACCTTGAAATCCTGTTTCCTTGGCATCCACCTCAATGGGAGCTGAGACGAGCTGCGCGCTGTAACCGGCAGCACGAACAGCAGAAAGAATATCTTGGCTTATCTTGGGAGGAAAGCACAGTATATCCCCATTTATTTCATAGTTCATAGCAGTGGGAAGTATCTATCGATCTCGAATTGGCTTACGTGGGTTCTGTATGCCTCCCATTCCTGGCTCTTGTTTCTGATGAACCACTCGAATACATGATCACCAAGGGTTTCTTCTACCAACTCTGACTTAGCCATCTGCTCTATAGCTTCACTTAGACTGCCCGGTAGAAGAGCACTTTTATTAGTCAAATGGTCTTGGTCTGTTAGCTTTGAATGATAATTATTGGTTATAGTTGTTGCCTCGGGAGGCAACTCGTAAGAGAGATCTATCCCTTTAAGCCCTGCGGCAAGTATCACGGCAAAGGTAAGATATGGGTTGCAAGCACTGTCAGGAGAGCGAAATTCTATTCGTGTTGACTCAGTCTTTCCCTTTTTTACAAATGGTATCCTTATGAGAGCCGATCTATTATGTCTAGCCCATGATACAGATGTAGGTGCTTCATACCCACTAACCAATCGTTTATAAGAGTTGACCCATTGATTGGTGATGGCTGTAATCTCAGGAGCATGATAGAGAAGTCCTGCAGTGAATTGTTGGGCAATCACCGATAGTCCGTATGGACCCGATTGATCAGCAAAAGCGTTAGTAGGCCCCTTGAAGAGAGATAGATGAGTATGCATTCCAGATCCCTGTATCCCCACCAATGGCTTGGGCATGAAACTAGCATGGATGCCGTGCTCATGAGCGATTTCCTTGACCAATAGTCGGGTAGTCATGATCGTGTCCGCCATTGTCAACGCGTCGGTGTAGCGTAGGTCAATTTCATGCTGGCTGGGAGCATCCTCGTGTTGGGCATGCTCAACCGGGATACCCATCTCCTCCAATGTAAGTACTGTCTGCTTGCGAAGCTCGCTGGCTATATCATTTGTCGTTAGTTCGAAATAGGAGCCACTATCCAGTATCTTCGGTGGGGTGTTCGGATCGTTGTTGGCAAAGTAGAAGTACTCAATTTCTGGGGCTACATAGAAAGTGAACCCCTTCTGCTTCGCCTGCTCCAAGACGCGGCGGAGAACATGACGCGGACAACCTTCAAATGGTGTTCCGTCTATGTTGAAGATGTCGCATACCACTCTAGCGGTAGGAGCGTCTCCGCTACGCCAGGGCAAGAGTTGGAAGGTCTGGGGATCAGGGCAGGCAAGTACGTCACTTTCAGAGACGCGGCTGAAGCCGTCGATGGAGGATCCATCGAAGGTCATTCCCTCCTCCAAGGCACTTTCAAGTTCCGCAGGTGTGATAGTGAGCATCTTGGCTGTACCCAATACATCCGTGAACCAGAGCTGAATGAACCTGACCCCCCGCTCTTCGACAGTACGCAGGACATAGTCCCTCTGGTCATCGGGACCTATGCTGTCATTTTCGGACTCGTCATCTGCAAAGCTCATGGCATTACTCCAGTTATCAGGTATTCTGGCCTACTGATGCCCGGTCATTCAATGCCGGTCATTCAATGCCGGTCATTGAATAGCCAATTATCCTCTCCTTACCAGCTTGGCAGATCTTTCAGTAGTGTGTAGGCTTTAGCAGGCGTACTCCGAGGAGTTAACCAACTGTTCATGCTCTCGCAACAAGCATGTAACGATCAAAGAGGAAAGATGTGTTGTGTGCAGCTAGGATTAGCTCAGTTCGTAGAGATGATCATGTTCAGATGACTGATCATATTTAGTCAGCTAGGAGGACCAGTGCAGGAACGTAGCCCCCAAGAGGTTGTCAGATTAGCTCGAGAGGAGGGTGTAGAGATCGTGGACTTGCGGTTTTGCGATCTCCCTGGCTTGATGCAACATTTTTCAGTGCCAGTTCATGAGCTGTCTGAGGACAGTTTCGAGGAAGGATTCGGTTTTGACGGATCCTCCATACGCGGATTCCAGGAGATTCACGAGTCCGACATGCTCCTTATTCCTGATGCCAACACAGCTGTGATAGATCCTTTCCGTGAACACAAGACGCTCAATATCAACTGCTTCGTACGAGACCCAGTAACCGGAGAGGACTACTCGCGGGATCCACGGTATATAGCTCGTAAAGCCGAACTCTACTTAGTATCTACTGGTATCGCTGACACAGCTTATTTCGGACCGGAGGCAGAGTTCTTCATCTTTGACGATGTCCGGTTCCATCAAGATCAGCACTCGGGGTTGTATGCCGTCGATTCGATCGAGGGAATCTGGAATGCAGCCAGACCTGAGAACCCGAATCTTGGGTACAAGCCACGCTACAAGGAAGGATACTTTCCTGTTCCTCCAATGGATCACTTCCAGGACCTGCGTTCGGAGATGATTCTGGAGATGGAGAGGATGGGGATCGATATAGAGGTTCACCATCACGAAGTAGCTACTGCCGGGCAAGCAGAGATAGACATGAAGTTCGACACCCTTTTATCCATGGCTGACAAACTCATGCTCTATAAGTACATAGTAAAGAGTGTAGCCAGGCGGGCTGGGCGTACCGCCACTTTCATGCCCAAGCCTCTTTACGCGGACAATGGCTCAGGTATGCACACTCACCAATCGTTGTGGAAAGATGGTCAACCTCTTTTCTACTCGGAACAAGGCTATGGTGGCATCTCTGATCTAGCTCGTTGGTACATAGGAGGGCTCCTCAAGCATGCACCAGCCGTACTTGCCTTTGCAGCTCCAACGACCAACTCCTACAAGCGACTGATACCTGGTTTCGAAGCACCAGTCAACCTGGTTTATTCCCAGCGGAACCGGTCGGCCGCCTGCCGTATACCTCTCTACTCCCAGAGTCCTAAGGCAAAGAGGATAGAGTTCCGTTGCCCGGATCCATCGTGCAATCCCTATCTGGCTTTTCCTGCCATGTTGATGGCGGGTTTGGACGGAATCATGAATCGAATCGAACCACCCGATCCAGTGGACAAGGACCTATATGATCTGCCACCCGAGGAGATGGCTGGGATCCCTCAGGTTCCTGGCTCTCTCGAGGAGTCCCTCAATGCCCTGGAGTCTGACAACGAGTTCCTGCGCTCAGGAGATGTTTTCACAGAGGACGTAATTGAAACTTGGCTTTCATACAAGCGTACAAGGGAAGTAGATGAACTGAGGCAGAGACCTCATCCATATGAATTCATGCTTTATTACGATATCTAGATCCAAGTGGTGATCTAGATCCAAGTAGTGGCCATAGTTAGACTATAATTACATATAATTATATCTTAACTATTAATACTA